>NZ_JBQCGS010000105.1:0-42950 GCF_051955415.1 Flexivirga sp. | reverse complement strand
GGTGCTCGATCACGAGCAGGTGGTGGACCAGCCCGACAAGTGGCACGACTGGTACGGCGACCGGCCGACCTGGGTTTTCACACACCGCGCCCTCCCCACCGTCCCGGGCGCGGACATCCGCTTCGTCTCCGGAGACGTCGCCGACCATCGTGACGCGGTGAGCGCGTCCGCCGGCGAGCGGAAGGTGTGGCTGCTCGGTGGCGGTGAGCTGGTCGGGGCGTTCGACGATGCCGGTGCCCTGGATGAGATCTGTCTCGGGATGGTCCCCGTCGCGCTCGACACCGGAGCGTCGATGCTGCCGCGCCGCATCACGTCGGAGCGGCTGTCTCTCGTCGACGTGCGGCAGGTGGGGCAACGAATCGACGTGCGCTACAAAGTCGCTCGCCGGCCGGCGTGACACACCAGGCGGCGCGCCTCAGTCCCTCGTGAGATCGACCCAGTAGCGGCGGATCGTGCCGTGGTCGGGCGTCTCGCGGACGTCCTCGAGCACGCCACCGTTGCGTTCGATGGTCCGCGCCGAGCCGGTGTTGTCCTGCTGACAGGTCACCAGAAGCCGCTGCAGGCCAAGGCTTCTCGCCTGCTCGAGGGATAGCTTCAGCGCAGCCGTTGCGACACCCTGACGGCGAGCGGACGGGCGGACGCCATACCCGATGTGACCGCCGACGGCGAGCAGGAAGTCGTTGAGCCGGTGCCGTAGCGAGATCGACCCGAGGATGCGCGTCGGTTCCCGTTCGTCGACGATCCAGGACAACGTGTCGTGGACGCGATCCGGCGGGAGATCGGTGCCCTCGTCGGCGTAGGAGGCGCGTGTGGCGACCCATGCGCTGAACTGCTCGCGGTCCTGGAGCGCGGCGTCGCTGACGGAGTCGGTCGCGAAGCCGTCACGGTGGCCTTCGCCGAACTCGAACGCGCACTCCAGGAACTCCTCGTGCAGCTGAACAGTGGGCTGTATCAGGCGAATTCGCGAAACGACGGAGTCCTGGTCCATTGCTGCATGATCACACGGTAGACCGGGAGTGGACCACCGGGGTTTCCGGCAGTGAGAGCTCAGCCCGGGCCGCTGGGGTGGGTGAGGTCGTAGGCGCGCGAGAGCTTCTGGGGCACCACCATCCGCCAGGCGTCGACGACCAGCTCCCGGGCCTCGACCGGGTCCAGCGACGCGAGCCGGGCGTGGACCCAGTTGAATCGCAGATCGGACGTCGACGGCAGTTCGAACTTCTCGGGCTCACTCGCGACCAGGTCTGCCCGCTCCTGCTTGGGGAAGCCGAAGCCCATCACGGTCTCGTCCGGGGAGAAGGCGACATAGACGATCTGACCGACCCGGAACTTCAACCTGCCGCGCACGTGGACCGGGTAGGAGCGCTCCAGGTCGTTGCCCAGCGCCAGGACGTCCTCGACAGCAGCCATGGCCGGCGGCGCTTCAGGCGTTCCTCGAACGCATCGACATGACGTCGCTGACCAGACCCTCGGCATACGCGGCGTCGGCGGGGAGCGCGAACACGACGTGGTGGTAGATCGGCGCGATGACGTGGTTGAGCACCTGCTCGACCGAGGGCGTGCTCTCGCCGCGGGCCGTCGCGCGGCTGATCATCTCGGCGAGTTGCTCCCGGCGCGCCGTCCAGCACGGGCACGCGTCCAGGAGCACCCCGTCGCGCGCGTTGACCATGGCGCGCAAGTAGCGGGTGCGGCGTGGCCGGACGATGTCCTCGGTGAGGACCCGCGCCCACTCGCGCAGGTCGCCCTCCAGCGACCCGGTGTCGGGCAGGACCTCGTCCTCGCGGGTGAACGCCGCGACGGCGACCTCCTCGAGCAGGGCATCGATGTCGCCCCAGCGCCGATAGACGCTCGTCGGATTGACGCCGGCGAGTTCGGCGACCATCGGAATGGTGATCTGATCGGGGCGCTGTGTTGCCATCAGCTTGCCGACGGCGCTGTAAACGGCGTCCTGCACGCGGGCGCTCCGGCCGCCGGGGCGGCGCTTCACGGGCGTGGACTGGTGTTTGGACGCCGTCGACATACCTGCCATTATTGCAGTGCGCTTGGCATTAGTGCCACCGGAGGCGTACTGTCTGCGACTAAAGCAATAACCATCGCAATTAGCGAGGTTTGTATGTCGTACCGCCTGTCCCGCCCTGTCGGCTTCGTCGTCGCCGGCCTGGCGCTGCTCGGACTGATGGCCGGCGCCGCAGCACCGTCGCCGCTCTACCCGGTCTACCAACAGCTCTGGGGTTTCTCGTCTTTCACGCTCACGGTGATCTTCGCCGTGTATGTCGTGGCCCTGCTCGGCACCTTGCTCACCATCGGCTCGATGGCGGATCACGTCGGCCGGCGGCCGATGCTCGTCGGCGGGCTGCTGTTGCTCGCGGTCGCCATGGTGATCTTCGCGAACGCCGGTGGCGTGGGCGCGCTGCTGCTCGCGCGAATCATCCAGGGCGTCGCCACCGGGGCCATCACCGGCGCGGTCAGCGCACTGATCCTGGACCTGCAGCCCAGCTCGCACACCGGCTCCATCGTGACCGGCGGCGCACCGGGCTTCGGGCTCGCGCTCGGTGCGGCATTGGCCGGTGCCCTGGTGCAGCACGCGCCGTGGCCCCGGGAGCTGGTCTTCTGGGTCATGTTCGGCTGCTACGTGCTCCTTGCCCTCGTCGCGCTGCTTGCGCCGGAGGATGCGCGGCCACGGGCCGGCCGTCGCACGCTCGCACGAGCATTGCGGCCGAGCGTCGGAGTCGCGGCCGAGGCACGCTCCACGTTCGTCGCCTGGGCGCCCGCGCTCGCGGCCACCTGGGCACTGGGTGGCCTCTACCTCTCCCTCGGCTCGTCCGCGGTCTCGCGACTGTTCGGCGTCGGTGACCACTTCGTCGTCGGGCTGGTGCTGGCAACCTTCTTCGCGCCGGCAGGGCTGGTGCTGCTGGTGATCCACCTCGTGCCGCAACCCGCGCGCCGCCCGCTCGGACTGGGCTCGCTGGGCGGGGGAGTGGTGCTCACCATCGCGGGCGTGCTGCTGAGTTCCAGCGCGGTATACGTCATCGGGTCGGCCGTGGCCGGGGTCGGGTTCGGCGTCACCTTCCAGGCCGCGGTCGCCGCCATCGCCGCAGTGACCCCCGCGGACAAGCGCGCCCAGACCTTCGCGGCGACCTACGTGCTGGGCTACACGGCGTTCAGCGTGCCGGCCGTCGTCGCCGGCCTCGCGGCCCAGGACTGGGGCCTGCGGCCCACGCTGATCGGGTACGGCGTCCTGGATGTCGCCCTCGTCGCGGCCGCGGCGCTGCTGGCGGTGCGAGGTGCCCGGCGCGCCGCGACGGCGTGCCCGCAGGCGCAACCGGTTCCCGCATGCCCCGAGGCTCGATGAGCGCTCGGTGTCAGAGCCGGGCGAGGTGGGTGGAGCACGGTCGAGCGCAGACAGCACCCGTCGGTGCTGTTGTCTAGGCTTGACCCCGAGATGAGCAGCCTTTTCGACGACCTCCCCCTGCCCGGCCTCCCTTCCGACGCTGCCTCCGCGACAGTGCCCACCAAGCAGCCCACCAAGCAGCCCACCGATGTCGACGAGCGAGGAGTGCCGACGTGGGCGAGCCTCGGTAAGGAGGCTCCGCGTGCCGCCGACAAACCGGCCGGCCCGTCGATGGCGGATCCGGAGAGTCTCGTCGCCGGCCTCAATCCGCAGCAGCGCGAGGCGGTGCTGCACGAGGGCCCGCCCTTGCTCATCGTCGCCGGCGCAGGCTCCGGCAAGACCCGGGTGCTGACGCACCGCATCGCCCACCTGATGGCCGCACGTCACGTGCAGCCCGGACAGATCCTGGCGATCACCTTCACCAACAAGGCTGCGGCCGAGATGCGCGAGCGCGTCGAGGCCCTGGTCGGTCCGGTGGCCCGCTCGATGTGGGTCTCCACCTTCCACTCCGCCTGCGTGCGGATCCTGCGTCGGGAAGCCACCAAGGTCGGGCTCAAGTCGACGTTCTCCATCTACGACGCCGCGGACAGCCAGCGGATGATGGCGCTGGTGATGCGGGACCTGGACCTCGATCCCAAGCGCTTCCCGCCGCGGTCGTTCAGTCATCAGGTCAGCAACCTCAAGAACGAACTGATCGACGAGAAGACCTACGCCTCGCAGGTCGTCGAGGGCACCCATCAGGAGCGGACGCTGGCCGAGGCCTACTCGTCATACCAACGTCGGCTGCGGCAGGCCAACGCGCTCGACTTCGACGACCTGATCATGACCACGGTCAACATCATGCGGGCCTTCCCGGACGTCGCCGAGCACTACCGGCGGCGCTTCCGGCACGTGCTGGTCGACGAATACCAGGACACCAACCACGCTCAGTACGCGTTGGTGAAAGAGCTTGTCGGGCATGAGGTCTCGGACGCCGCTCTGGGTCAGGTCCCGCCGGCCGAGCTGTGCGTGGTGGGCGACGCGGACCAGTCCATCTACGCCTTCCGGGGCGCCACCATCCGCAACATCGTGGAGTTCGAGCAGGACTACCCCGACGCGCACACCATCCTGCTGGAGCAGAACTACCGATCCACCCAGAACATCCTGCAGGCGGCCAACGCCGTCATCGCCAAGAACGAAGGGCGCCGCCCCAAGAACCTCTGGTCGGAGTCGGGTGCGGGCGCGCAGATCATCGGGTATGTCGGGGACTCCGAGCACGACGAGGCCGCCTTCGTCGCCCGCAGCATCGACCAGCTCGGCGACGGGCACGGAGTCAAGCCCAAGGACGTGGCCGTCTTCTACCGCACCAACGCCCAATCGCGTGCGCTGGAAGAGGTTTTCGTCCGGGTCGGGCTTCCGTACAAGGTGGTCGGTGGCACGCGGTTCTACGAGCGGCGTGAGGTCAAGGACGCGCTGGCCTACCTGCGAGTGGTGTCCAACCCGGCCGACACGGTCAACCTGCGCCGCATCCTCAACGTGCCCAAGCGCGGCATCGGCGACCGGGCCGAGGCGTGTGTCTCGGCATTGGCCGAACGCGAACGCATCCCGTTCATCGCAGCTCTCGGCCGCGCGGGAGACGCACCGGGCATCGCCACCAGGTCCGTCACCTGCATCAACGCCTTCACCGCCTTGTTGGAGTCGCTGCGCACGGTGCACGAATCCGAGGACACCGGCGTGGGGGAGCTGTTGGAGGCAATTCTGGATCAGACCGGCTATCTGTCGGAGTTGCGTCGCAGCCCCGACCCGCAGGACGAGACCCGCGTGGAGAACCTCGCCGAACTGATCGCAGTGGCAAAGGAATTCGACGACAACTACCCGGGCGGATCGCTGGAGGACTTCCTCGAGCAGGTGTCGCTGGTCGCGGACACCGACGAGATCCCGGACGAGGACGGCGAGGACGCCGGAGTCGTCACGCTGATGACGTTGCACACGGCCAAGGGGCTGGAGTTCCCGGTCGTGTTCCTGACCGGCATGGAAGACGGCACGTTCCCGCACCTGCGGGCACTCGGCGACCCCAAGGAGCTGGAAGAGGAGCGCCGGCTGGCGTATGTCGGCATCACCCGCGCGCGGGAGCGCCTGCACCTGTCACGCGCCGAGGTGCGCTCCGCCTGGGGTGCGCCGCAGTACAACCCGCCGTCACGATTCCTCGACGAGATCCCGTCCGGACTGGTCGACTGGCAGCGGGTCACCACCACAGCGACGCGTCCCTCCTCGACGCCGGCCGTCGCGCGGCTCGCCGCGAAGCCGGGCGTCCGCAGCCCCGGCAACCGGCCGATCATCTCCCTCGACGCGGGCGACAAGGTCACCCATGACACGTTCGGGCTCGGTTCGGTCATCCGCGTCGAGGGCCAGGGCGACCGGGCGATGGCGCACATCGACTTCGGTGGCGACACCGGGGTGAAGCGGCTGCTCTTGCGCTACGCGCCGGTCGAGAAGCTTTGACCCGCAGACTCGTTCCTCGTCTGCGTGTCAAAGCTGCTGATGTTGTTTGTCCGTCCTCCGGCCGGCACGGTGACCCGCAGACTCGTTCTTCGTCTGCGTGTCAAAGCTGCTGATGCTGTTTGTCCGTCCTTCGGCCGGCACGGTGGAGGCGCTCAGTAGATCCCGTGCGCTCTGAGCCAGGGAGTCGGGTCCACCGCCACGCCGTCCAGATGGATCTCCAGGTGCAAGTGGGGACCGGTCGAGATCCCGGTGCTGCCCGAGCGCCCGACCAGTTGTCCGCGCGAGACCCGCTGACCGGGCACGACGTCGACGCGGGACATGTGCCCGTAGACGCTCTGGGTGCCGCCGCCGTAATCGATCGTCACATGGATGCCGAGGCCCGAGACCCAGCCGGTCGACATGACGGTGCCGGTGTGCATCGAGCGCAGCGCAGTGCCCCAGGCGACCGCGAAGTCGTCGCCCCGGTGGTAGGTCGAACCGATCCCGCCGGGGGATACGCGCGCGCCGAAGCCGGACACCATCGGTCCGGCGCAGCCGGCGACCGCGCAGGTCCAGACATCAGCCGACGTCTCGGACACGGTCTTGCTGTTCGCCGCGGTCGCGGTGGTCGCCGCTGCCGACGCACCGTTCGTGTCCGGTCGGGCGGGCGCACGGTCCCGTGACGCCGCCCCGGGCAGTGACCGCTCAGGGGTCACGACGGGTGACGGCTGTACGGCGCTCGTGGTGATCGTTGCCGCGCTCGCGTCGTAGAGCCCGGGGTCCATGGCCAGGCTCCGGCCGCCGAACGGCATCGGCGCGATGCCCGAGACCACGACGCCGCCGACGGTCGCTGCGAGGGCGACCCCGGTGGGCAGGCCCACCCGGCGCAGTCTCCGGCCGCGAACGGACGCCGCGCGGTGACGACCACGTGCCCGGCCCTGCTTCAGGCGGTGCCGGCCCTCGTACCTGCTCATCGGTCAGTGTTCATCGGTCAGTGGACATCGGTCGGTGGTCATCGATCTGCGTTCGGGAGGTGTCGGGGCAGGGGGCGCGCACCCGCACCATCCTAGAAGTTGCGTACTGCCGCGGTAGGTCGAGGGTCGACCGGGATCCGTCGGACCGGCCGCACTGATCCCGGGCCGCGTCGCCGCCGCGCAACAGGCCATCGACGAACGGCTCGGTGACGGTGCCTTCCTGTATGTCGAGCGGGGGTACGACACCGCCGGATTCTGGGTGTTCGTGCTCATCGGCGGCGTCTTCGGGCTACTCGTGCTGGTGGCGACGTTGACCTCCACCGCGATGTCGAATGCCGAATCCCACGCGGACAGTGCGACATTCGCGTCTCTGGGCGCGCCGCCGTCGCTGCGGCAGCGGCTCTGGCTGCCATCGCCACGCGAGGCCGCGTCCCGATGACCCGCCGCCTCACCTGACGCCCGGATCTTTGAGACGAGGTGGTGAGCGCTGGGCCAGAGGGGACCGTATCGCGTGAGATCAGTCACGTACCGGCCGGTATCCCTGGGCCCCACCTGTGCGGGTGGCCGCCGGGCTACTAGCATCCGACCTGGACAACGAGGTCCCGGACACGCCGTCCAGCGGCCGTCACGGCGACCTTCATCCCTTCAGAAGTTCATCACGAATCAATGAGGGGGCCTGCCTCGTACCGCGCTCGCCGCCATACGGCGACCGGCCGGTCCGCGGGGTCGACTCCCGGGACGAGGACGGATTCCGCGTGGATCTTTTCGAATATCAGGCGCGCGACATGTTCGAGGCGCACGGCGTGCCGGTGCTCGCCGGCAAGACCGCCACGACGCCGGAGCAGGCCGAGCAGGCTGCTGCCGAGATCGGGGCTACCTCCGGTGGCGTGACCGTGGTCAAGGCGCAGGTCAAGACCGGTGGCCGAGGCAAGGCCGGCGGCGTGAAGGTCGCCAAGTCGCCGGAGGAAGCGCGGGACCGCGCCAGCGAGATCCTCGGCATGGACATCAAGGGCCACACCGTCGGCACGGTGATGATCGCCCAGGGTGCGGACATCAAGGAGGAGTACTACTTCTCCGTCCTGCTCGACCGGGCCAACCGCAGCTACCTTGCGATGTGCAGCAAGGAGGGCGGCATGGAGATCGAGCAGCTGGCCGTCGAGCGCCCCGAGGCCCTCGCCCGCGTCGCCGTCGACCCCAATGTGGGCATCGACGCGGCCAAGGCGCAGGAGATCGTGGACGCCGCCGGTTTCGATGCCGAGCTCGGCGCCAAGATCGCCCCCGTGCTGGAGAAGCTGTGGGACGTCTACCGCGAGGAGGACGCCACCCTGGTCGAGGTCAACCCGCTGGTGCAGACCGGCGCGGGCGACATCGTGGCGCTGGACGGCAAGGTCACCCTCGACGCCAACGCCGACTTCCGCCACCCCGACCACGCGGCGCTGGAGGACAAGGGTGCCGCGGGCCCGCTCGAGGCCAAGGCCAAGGAGAAGGGCCTCAACTACGTCAAGCTCGACGGTCAGGTCGGCATCATCGGCAACGGCGCGGGCCTGGTCATGTCCACCCTCGACGTGGTCGCCTACGCCGGTGAGCAGTATGACGTCAAGCCCGCCAACTTCCTGGACATCGGCGGTGGCGCCAACGCCCAGGTGATGGCCGACGGCCTGGACGTCATCCTCGGCGACGAGCAGGTGAAGTCGGTCTTCGTCAACGTCTTCGGTGGCATCACCGCGTGTGACGAGGTCGCCAACGGCATCAAGGGCGCCCTGGAGATCCTCGGCGACAACGCCACGAAGCCGCTGGTCGTGCGCCTCGACGGCAACAACGTCGACAAGGGCCGGGCGATCCTCGACGAGCTCGACCACCCGCTGGTGACCCAGGTCGACACCATGGACGGCGCCGCGGCCCGAGCCGCCGAGCTCGCCTCCAAGTGACCGCTGACGGCATACGAACTTAAGGAAAAGCAAGCAATGGCAATCTTTTTGGATGCTGACAGCAAGATCATCGTCCAGGGCATGACCGGAGGCATGGGCTCCAAGCACACGGCGCTCATGCTCGAGGCCGGCTCCAACATCGTCGGCGGCGTCAACGCCCGCAAGGCCGGCACCACCGCCGAGATCGGCGGCCAGCAGCTGCCCGTCTACGGCACCGTGAAGGAGGCCATGGAGGCCACCGGCGCCAACGTGTCGGTCGCGTTCGTGCCGCCGAAGTTCGCCAAAGACGCCGCGATCGAGGCCATCGACGCCGAGATCCCGCTGCTGGTCGTCATCACCGAGGGCATCCCGGTCAAAGACAGTGCCGAGTTCTACAACTACTCCATCGGCAAGAAGACCCGCATCATCGGCCCGAACTGCCCCGGCATCATCACCCCGGAGGAGTCGCTGGCCGGCATCACCCCGCACACCATCGCGGGCAAGGGCCCGATCGGCCTGGTGTCCAAGTCAGGCACGCTGACCTACCAGATGATGTACGAGCTGCGTGACTTCGGCTTCACCACGGCGATCGGCATCGGCGGCGATCCGGTCATCGGCACCACGCACATCGACGCACTCGAGGCGTTCGAGGCCGACCCGGACACCAAGGCGATCGTGATGATCGGTGAGATCGGCGGCGACGCCGAGGAGCGCGCTGCGGCATACATCAAGGAGCACGTGACCAAGCCCGTCGTCGGGTATGTCGCGGGCTTCACCGCCCCTGAAGGCAAGACCATGGGCCACGCGGGCGCCATCGTCTCCGGGTCGTCCGGCACCGCCGCGGCGAAGAAGGAGGCCCTGGAGGCCGCGGGCGTGAAGGTCGGCAAGACGCCGTCCGAGACCGCCGAGCTGATGCGCGAGATCCTGAAGGAACTCGCCTGATCGAGCGGAGCACCGACTGACCGAGAGGAGTAGCGAATCCACTGGATTCGCTACTCCTCTCGGTCGTTTGCTACTCCTCTCGGTCGCGTGGCACCACTGGGCCCGTGGACCCTGGGACAGATCCACGCCGGTCGGTAGCGTCGAACCTCCATACGCCTCCTCCGCCGACCGGGACAGGAGCCTCTCGATGATCAGACGTTGCGTCGCGCCGTGGCGTTCCGTCCGGACCAGGGACGAACGCGGCCAGGGCAGCCTGGAGTATGTCGGCATGATCGCCCTCGCGGCGCTGCTCGTGCTGGCCATCGTCGCCGCGTTCGGCAAGGGCACCAGCCTCGCCGACGTCGTCGGTGGAGCCCTGAGCAAGATCACCGGGATCTGATCGGTCACCTGCTGCGTCCAAGCGCGGACGTCCATGGTCGAGAGGAGGTGTGCCGGATGAGCCGTGCGATGCGCGTCGTATGTCGTGGAGCGAAGGACGAGAGCGGTCAGGTGGCCACCGGCCTGATCATCTGCTCGGTGCTGGCACTGGTCGCCGTGACGTTCTGGGTGATGCTGCCGATCGGCTCCGCCGTCAACCAGAAGTCCGCCACCCAGAACGCTGCCGACGCCGCAGCTCTGGCGGGAGCAGGCACCGTCATCGACCACGTCGTCGAGGATCTGGCGACGCTGCCGGTCGGACCGTTCGAGCCGCAGACCTTCTCCTGCGGGCTGGGGGAGTCCGAGGCCCGCAGGCTCGCGACGGACAACGGATCCCGGGTGACCAGTTACTGCTACGACTGGCGGTCCGACCGGGCGACGGTCGACGTGGCATCCATCGCGGCATTGTCCGGCGGGCAGCACTCGAAGGCGAAGGCCGTCGCCCGCACCGGAGTCCTGTGGGGCGCCTGCCACTTCGACGACCTGCCGACCTCCAGGCCATCGCCCACTCCGACCCCGAGCTCGAGCGCCTCGAGTTCTCCCTCGCCGAGCAGCAGCGCGCCGGCCGAGCCGGTGCGGCTCGTGTGCGGCGGTATGACGATCGACTACGACCTCCAAGACGGGCAGCTCGTCCTGCACGATCCGCAGGCGCTGCGCAATATGTTGAAAGCTCGCCTGGTGGAGTGAGCGACGCCATCGAGTTCGTTGATGTGAGCTGCCAGAGAAAGGAACCACCCGACGTGTTTTCCAGTGTGCGAGCCCGAGGAGGAGCCGTCATCGCGTCCGCCGCCGTACTCCTGGCCGGTGCCGCGGCCGTGCCCGCCTCCGCGGCGGACGACGGATCCGGCGACATACCCGTCGCGGGCACGTTCGTCTACAGCAGCTACAACGATCCGTCCGAGGAAGTCGTGCACGGCGCCATCCACGCCGTCGTCCGCGTGCCCGGCGGCACGGCGGTCTACTACTCGATCGGCGGCAAGGGCGCCAAACCCGGCGCCGTCATGCCCGGCAAGGGCATCGGCACGCCCTACCAGATCGGCGCGGCATGGTCGGTCGCGGTGGTCGACACCAAGGACCTGAAGTACTACCTTCCGTTGGCCACCGACGACCGCAAATGCTTGTGCAGCAACCAATCCGACGTCACCGACTATGCGGGGACGACCGCACCCGAGGTCGGTTGGGCGCTCCTGCCACCGCTGCCGCAGGACCTCACCAGCGTCACCGTGCAGTTCGGCTACGGCAACCTCGTCGTCGACGTGCCGGTCACCGACACGTTGCCCGCGCCCGCGACGGCGGCGTCGCCGGTGATGCTCGGCAAGGGATGGCCTCAGCTGCCCGACGCAGCAACGATCAAGCGAGCCGATGCACAGCAGTCGATCCGGCCGCTGGTCAGCAATGTCGCCGACCCGGACACGGCGACCAAACGGACGGCGGACCGCACCGCGATCTCGGTGGACACCGATGTCCTCTTCGCCTACGGGAAGGCCGACCTGACACCGCAGGCCCAGGGCACGCTGCACAAGGTCGCGGCACAGCTGTCCGAGAAGGGCACCGGCAACGTGTCGGTCGTCGGCTACACCGACAGCACCGGCAGCGAGTCGTTCAACCAGACCCTGTCGGAGCAGCGAGCGCGTGCGGTCCGCCAGGCCTTGCAGAAGCTGGTGCACCAGCCCGAGCTGACCTACACCTCGTCCGGCACGGGCGAGAACGACCCGGTCGCCGACAACGCGACAGCGGACGGGCGCAAGCTCAACCGGAGGGTCACCGTCACCTTCACGACGGGAGGCCGGCGATGACCGGCGCATCGATCACCGCCACCCGCTTCGCCTCGTGCGCCGCCGCGGCGCTGTTGACCATCGCTGTCGCCGGCTGCAGCGACGACTCGCCGCGGGTGCACTCCTCATCCTCCGGAACCCCCCGCTCGACCCGCGCATCGGCAGAACCGTCCGGCGGATCCTCCGGTGCTTCGGCCCGGGGATCATCCGCGACCGACGCGGCGATCGCGAAGGTGATGGGCTCCAGCGACAAGTTGCCGGTGCTGGCCTCGAGCAAGGGCACCTTGCAGACGAGCACCGGGTCATCCGCGGTGATCGCAGAGGTGCTGCAGGTGAAGGCCTCGGCGGACGCGACCCGGGTCACCTGGCGGCTGAAGAGCGCCACATCCGCGACCGCGGACACCAAGTCGTTCCAGCTGGCGCGGCCGCCGTTGTTCGACACGCGGCAGCTCGGGGTGGTCGATCCGAAGACCAAGCACACGCTGCATCCCTACACATACGTGCCGGTGTCGGGACACGACGGGCAGGACAACGCGTGCGCGTGCAGTGACCTGCCCGACTCGGTCAACGCCGACGGCGCCGTCCTGTATGCCGTCCTTCCCGCGTTGCCCACCGGCACGACGTCGGTCAACGTCACCCTTCCCGGCTTCCACGACCTGACCGATGTGCGGGTGGGATCATGAGACGGCTGCCGGTGACCACTGCCGTGGTGGGAACGCTGCTGCTGGCCGCGGGGTGCGGAGGGGGATCCGGCGATGCCGGCACGTCCGCAGCACCGTCGACGTCGCTGCCGCCCTCGGCGACCAGCGCGGGGAAGCCGATCTTCCCGGCGTCGGACGGGCCCAGCGGCGCCGGCCGGCTCACCAGGGGACCGGTCTCGATCGCCATGCCGTCGACATTCGAGCAGCAGGGCGATCAGGTCCGGCAGAGCAGGTCCACGACCGTCACCTACGCCTCCAACCGTCGCGAGGGCGGTCAGCGGGTCGCCATCGGCATGACCTGGTCACACGGCGAGGACACCAAGTCGGCGGAGCAGGAAGCGAAGGCGTTCCGTGGCCAGTTGCTCGATGTCGAGCACGTCAAGGATCTGCGGATGGTCAAGGTGGCGTGGCCCGGGCTGCGGGCCGCCTACCAATTCGCCTACACCGATCACAACGTGTCGCCCGGTGTGCAGACGTTCGTGCTGATGGGCAGCACCGCCGCCGGGCAATTCGTCTCGGTCACGGCGAAGGCGCCACCATCGTTGGTCGGGCCCTTGCAGGTCGAGACCATTTGCGGATCCCTGCGCAGCACGTCGGCACAAAAATGAACTGAACGCGACATACGAACGTTCGTGAAATGGCGAGAATAATGGCCGCCTCCTTGATGGAGGCGGCCATTGTCTGTGCTGTGGCCGGTGTTCAGCCGCCGATGCCGGTGATGTCGCTGATCGCGCCGGCCACCTTGGTGGCGAGCGTCTTGCCGTTGCCGAATGCCCCGACGATCGCCATGACCAGCAGCGCCGCCAGAGCGATCATGCCGACGTATTCCAGTGTGCCCTGCCCCTTTTCGGCGCGCTCCTCGAATGCCTTGACGAGCCGGACGCGGGTTGCCACGAGTGCACGAGTCATTGGTTTTCTCCTTGAACAATTCACGGGATGATTTGTCGGGAAGAATGCTCCCGTCCCCCACGGGGATTTGTTGTGCTGATGAGGAAAACATTAGGCGCGAGGTCGATTCGACGGCAGGGCCTGCGGGCCCATTCCCGGGCCCATCTGCACCCGACGCACACAACGGAACGGATTGTCAGGTCAGCCACAAGGACACTGCGGCGGAGCGGGTGGTGACACCGAGTTTGGCGAAGATGTGGTTGACGTGGTTCTTGACCGTCTTCTCGGCCAGGAAGAGCTTGCCGGCGATCTCACCGTTGGCCAGTCCGGCGGCGATGAGGTCCATGATCTCCAGTTCGCGCCTGCTGAGGCCGTAGATGTCGTGCCGGCTCGCGTCGGGAGTGGGTGCGGACTCGGTGAGTGCGCTGTGCACGGCGTCGATCGCGGCCTGGGACAGGACCGAGCCGCCCTGCGCGACCGATCGGATGGCCGCCGAGAGTTCGGTCGGTGAGAACGCGCCGTGGACCAGGTAGCCGCGGGCGCCGGCGGTCAGTGCGCCGCGCACGACGTCGGGTGCGTCGGAGTAGGTGAGCATCAGCACCTGGGTGACATCGTGGACGTCCTGGGCGACGCTGATCCCGTCCGTGAACGGCATGCGCACGTCGACCAGTGCGACGTCGGGCCGTTCGCGGCGGATGAGGTCGATGGCGGCACGGCCGTCGCCGGCCTCGCCGACCACCTCCAGGCAGGCGTCGACCTCGAGCATGTTGCGCAGCCCGACCCGGATGATCTCGTTGTCGTCCACCACTGCGACGCGCAGCCGCGCCCGGTCGGGGCGGGAAGTGGTGCGGTGGGTGTCGATGGTGGTCATGACGGCGGATGCTCCTTCATCGGGGGAGGGAGAGCTGGACGATGGTGCCTCGGGGCGCGCGCGGCGCGACCGACAGCGACCCCTCGGCGGCAGCGGCCCGTTCGTACATCCCGAGCAGCCCGAAGCGTTTGCGCTGCACGGCCGCGGCCGGACTGTCGGCGAATCCCACGCCGTCGTCCTCGATGCTGAGCGCCACGTGGCGTGCGTCGCCGGCGAACACCACGTCGACCGCCTGTGCCTCGGCGTGCCGCTGCACGTTCTCCAGCGCCTCGGCGAGCACGGCCAGCACGACCTCCCGCCGGTGATCGTCGACGTCGGCGACCCCTTCGCTGCGGGTACGGACGGGTATGCCGGTCGCCTCGGACCACTGGTGGCACCGCTCGGTGAGCACTTCGAGCAACGGTCGGTCGGTCTGGTGCGTGCGCAGGCCGACGAGGATGGCCCGCGCCTCCTGTGCGCCGCGTTCGGCGTGTGCGGCGAGGTCGGCGGCCAGCGAGTTCGCGCGCAACGCATCGTGCTCGATCCAGTGCGGCAGCGATGCCGCCGACAACGCGATGCCGTGCATCGTCTTGCCCAGCGAGTCGTGCATGTCGCGCGCCAGCCGGGCGCGTTCGTCGGCCGCGACCCGCTCGCCCTGCACGCGCTGCAGCTCGAGGAGCATCTCGGTCAGCTGCCGGGTGCCGTGGCTGATGGCGCCGCCGATGCCGGCCATTGCCAGATAGACGAACGGCACCCCCACCGTCGCGATGTATGGCGACTGCGCCAGACCCCCGTGCGCCTCGACGGCGCTGAGGTAGCCCAGTTGCAGGATGAACAACAGCAGCGCGGACACGAACCACGGGAAGAGCGCGCCGATGAGCAGCGCCGCCGGGAACGTCGCGAGCAGCAGCACGTTGTCCGGTCCGGCGACCGAGATCATGGTGATGACGACACCGACGTCCAGCACCGCCAGTGACGGGTGGCGTTGCAGCCAGCCGATCCCGTCCACCCGATCGGTGATGCCGACGAAGGTCAGGGCCGCGAGGAGCAGCGCCCACACCCAGAAGTCGGCCCGCCGGCTGCCGGCCAGCGACGCGGCGACCGCCAGCACCAGCGCCACGAGGCGGATGAACAGGGCACTGCGGACCACTGTCCGGAAGAGCCGGTTCGACAGTGGCGCAGCGGGATTCGCACGGTCAACCAAGGAGGCCCCCGAGGTCGGCGCCGGAGCCGATGATGATGCCGACCAGCACCATGATGAGCACGCCCGGGACGAGGACGAGCGACGTGATCAGCGTGATCTGCGGGGCGGCCCGGGCCGCTGTGCGCCGCATCCGCTGGGCCGACTCGCGCCGCATGTCCGAGGCGATCGTGTTGAGGGTGTCCGCCAGCGGCGCCCCGAGTTCCTCCGACTGCAGGAAGGCCGCGACGAACTGCGTCATCGACGCGGCGGCGTTGCGCTCCTTCAACCCGGTGAAGGCCTGGCGGATGCTCGCGCCGTTCTGCAACTGGCCGAGCACGATCGTGATCTCGTCGCCGAGCGGTCCGTCGAAGCGCGCGCCGACCCGGGCCAGTGCCGGCCGGAACGCGACACCGGCCTTGACGGTCACCGCCAGAATGTCCAGGAAGTCCGGCAGATCGTTGTCGATCGCCTCGCGCCGTCTGCGGCGAGCGCCGCTCAGCCCGCCGAACGTCATCAACAGCGGCACCCCGAGCGGACCGGTCGCCAGGACGAGGTTGCCCTGGCCGAGGAAGATCAGGCTCAGCGGTATGGCGAGGACGTACCACATGACGAGTCGGCGTAGGAACGAGTCGACCGTCATACCGTTCGGCCGGCCCGCCTCGTTGATCCGCCGCTGCAGGTCGGTGGTGCGCTTGGGCCCGAGCGCGCGCCGCACGATCGGCACCCATCGGGACGCCAACTTCTCCAGCGGTCGCAACCCCTTGGCCTCCTCCTGCTGGGCGCCGCGCAGCAGTACCAGGTCCTCCACCGCCAGGCCGTCAGCGGCATCCGAACGCATCCGCCGGTAGCCGACCAGGAAGAGCACGAAGCAGATCGTCAGGCCCAGTCCCGCGGCGACCGGCATCCAGGACGCGACCAGGTGGCCGCTCATGGCTCGATCCTGGTGATGCGGCGGATGAGGAACAGGCCGAGCGCGTAGAGACCGCCGGAGACGATCAGGGCGACCTGGCCGAACGTCGAGGTGGTCATCTTCTCGACCGTGCCCGCGTTGATGGTGTTGAGCATGACCAGCATCAGCAGACCCATCGCGGCGACCATGTAGCCGGTCAGCGTCGCCTGCGCGAGCGTGGTGCGGATCTCCCGACGCGTCTCCTTGCGCGCCTCCAGGGTGTCGGCGATGTCCCGCAGTGAGGACACCAGGGACCCGCCGCTGCGCGAGGAGACGAGCAGCGTCGACACGAGCACCTGGATCTCGCGGGACGGCAGCCGGTCGTGGATGCCGGTCAGGCCGTTCTCCAACGAGTCGCCGAACTGCATGGCCCGGGCGACCCGGGACAGTTCCTCCGACGCCGGCTCGGCCAGTTCGTCCGAGGCGAGCGAGATGGCGGTCCGGATCGACAGTCCGGCGCCGGTGGCGTTGGCGAGCACCCGGGCCAGCTCGGGCATCTGCAGGATGAACGCCTCGCGCCGGCGCTCGCGGGCCCGGCGCAGGAAGACCCGCAGTCCCTGGACCGTCAGGGCGAGTCCGAGGACGCCGAAGGCGGGTGCCAGCAGCTTGTCGAGGACCAGGGCGACGAGGAAGGCCGACGCAGCGGTCACCAGGACGACGTGCAGCGGCGCCCGCTTGACGCCGGCGAGGGCCAGCTGTGTGGCCACCCATCGGCCGGGGCGGGTCCGCCGGAAGCGGGCGTCGAGTGAGCTGAGACCGTGGGACCGCGGGGCGTCGTCGTCGGCCAGGATGAGGTCGTGCAGCCGGGCTCGCTCGCTCAGCACGCCGGCGATGTCCCGCACGCCGGCGACGAAGACCGCCGCCACCGTCAGCGTGGCGAGCAACAACAGGGCGGGGCTGTTCATCGGCGCTCCTCGACCGGTATGTCGTCCGGCAGCCGCTCACCGGCGGCGGCCAATCGGTCGCGTAACCGGGGCAACGCGGCGCCGACGACGAATCGTCCTGAGCCGGAAGCATTCTCGGCACTGGCCGGTTCCCAGCGCATCAGCGACCGCAACCGGAACGGCTCGTCATACTCGGAGGTGACGTAGTCGCAGGAGACGACCCGGCGGGTGCCGTCGGAGCCGCGTTGCAGCTGGACGATCACGTCGACCGCCTGGTTGACCTGCTCGTGCAACGCGGGGAACGGGATCTCGACGTCGCTCATGGAGGCCAGGGTCTGCAGCCGGGTCAGTGCGTCGCCGGCGGTGTTGGCGTGCACGGTCGTCAGCGAACCCTCGTGACCGGTGTTCATCGCCTGCAACATGTCCAGCGCTTCCCCGCCCCGGCACTCCCCGACGACGATCCGGTCGGGCCGCATCCGCAGCGAGTTGCGCACCAGCTCACGGATCGGCACCGCGCCGGTGCCCTCGACGTTGGCGGGCCGGGTCTCCAGTCGGATGACGTGCTCCTGCTCGAGCGACAGCTCCGCCGCGTCCTCGATGGTGATGATGCGTTCGTGCTCGGGGATGAATGCCGACAGGGCGTTCAGCATGGTGGTCTTCCCGGAGGCGGTGCCGCCGGAGACGATCACGTTCAGGCGAGCCCGGACGCAGCGTCGCAGCAGTTCCGCCGTGGTGGCGTCGAGGGTGCCGCGGGCCAGCAGCTCGCCCAGGCCGTAGGCCTTCGGGAAGAGCCGGATGGTGACGACCGGCCCGTTCAGCGCGAGCGGCGGAAGGACGACGTGCACCCGGGCGCCACGCGGCATCCGTGCATCGGGTGGCAGCCGGGCGTCGACCATCGGATTCGATTCGTCCACCCGGCGATTGACGGTCGAGACGATCCGGTCGATGGTCTGCACCAGTTGTTCCTCGCTGGAGAACGCCGAGGGGATCCGCTGCAACGTGCCGAAGCGTTCGACATACAGCTCGTGGTGACCGTTGATCATGATCTCGCTGATGGTGTCGTCGGCCAGCAGCGGTTCGAGCACGCCGAGACCGACTGCTTCGTCGACGACCCGCCGGACCAGTTGATTGCGTTGCCGTGAGCTGAGGATGAGGCCTTCGCGGGAGACCAGGTGGGCCATGACCCGCTCGAGCCGCACCCGGCGTTGCGAGGCGTCCATCCGGCTCAGCTCGCCCAGGTCGATCTCGTCCAGCAGGATCGCCTTGAACCGCCGGATCACCGCCTCGTCGGCGTCACCGACGGCGGATGCGCCCTGGCGCACGGGCCGGGCAGGTGCGGCGCGGCGTTCGTCGGACGCGGTCGAGAAGTGCCCTCTCATGGCATCACCACCGTCTTGGTGACGTCGTCCAGCGGCAGCACGCTCAATCGCGGGATGTGCACCGTCACCGACGCCGCATGGTGCGGGCCATGGACGGTGACCCGGACCGGGTGGATGCCGGACGGCAGCGACCGGCGCGCGGCTGCGGCCGGGTCGTCTCCGAGCGAATAGGCGCGCGCGGCGGCGCGAGCGGCGGACTCCGTGGCATGTGCCGTGTATGCCGCTGCGACGAACTGCAGGACCAGCGAGGCGACCAGCGCAACCAGCGGCAGCAGGCCGACGACCTCGATGCTGGCAACCCCGTGTTCCCGAGCGGACGAGACTCGCTTCCTGAGCGGGGTGGTCACGGTTCCTGCACCACCTTGCGCGTGGCGTCGATCGACCAGGGGCCGGAGAACAGGCCCGGGACCAGCAGCGGCACCTTGACGTGGACGCTGACGACGCCGTTGCTCGGCGCACTGCCGTTCGGTGCGACGCTCATCCCCTCGCGGAAGTAGCTCGGAACCTGCTGGTAAGCGGTCGGTCCGGGTGCGTGACCGAGCGAGGCCTGCCGGGCCGCGGCGTCGGCGGCGTGCGATGCGTAGATGGACGACATGCCGACCAGAGCGATCTGCCACAGGAAGACGCAGACCAGCAGGATGGTGGGCAGCAGGCCGACCGTCTCGATGCTGATCTGTCCCGACTCCGCGCCGGACCCGTCGGTGTCGCGCCGCCGACGCCTGCCGCGCCCGCGGCGTTGCGTGCGCCGGCTGCTGATCTCGGCCTGGATCGCCTCGGCCGCCACGTCCGTTCGCGGCTGCACCGGCACCAGCTCGATCTCCTTGCCGATGGCGCGCAGTGCCTTCCACCACGAGCTCTCCCGCACGGTCAGCGGGTCGCGGGAGTTGACCGCTGCCTCGAGCTGCTTGTGCAACGACGGCAACGCGACCGAGATCACCGGCGCCTGGGCGAGACGGTGGACCAGGTCTGCCTGGATCGCATTGCGTCTGCTGCTGCTGTTGACCAACACGCGCGTCGTGTCGGCCTTGCGGACGCCGAGTCCGTCCCAGGAGTCGAGGTTGCGGCGCACACCGCGCAGCGACAGGACGTCCGGGGTGGTCACCACGACGACCTCGTCGGCGAGTTCGACGGCGGCCACCTGGGTCGGTGTGACGTGGGAGCCGCCGTCCACGATGACCAGGTCGTAGGCCTGCCGAAGGGTGGCGATGATGACTCGCACCGATTGCGGCGTGATGAATTCGACGTCCTGCACCTGGTGCGGTGTCAGCAGCAGGTGCAGGCCGGAGTCGTGCGGCACGACGGCGTCAGCGACCGTGCGGACGTTCAGATCATCGCTGACTCTGGCCACGTCCGCGATCGAGGTGCGGTAGCGGACGTCGATCAGACTCGAGACGTCACCCTTCTCCAGGTCCAGGTCGAGCAGTGCGACGCGGAAGTCGGGCACCTCGCGCGCGACATCGAGCGCGAGATGGGTGGCCACCGTCGAGGTGCCGACGCCGCCCTTGGAGCCGGTGAAGCAGATGACTCGTGCACCGATCGCACCGACTGGATCATGAGGAGCGGCAACCACATCGCTCATAGCGCGTGACCACTCCGCGGCCGCGCGCATCCGTGCCTCGACCTTTTCGAAGGCCAGCGGGTAGGTCAGGATGCCTCGTGCGCCGGCTTCGACGAGCGGCATCAGCGACTCGGGCGAGGGATCCCCGCAGACCACGATCGCCGACATGGTCGGTCGACGCAGGGACAGCTCGCGCACCACGTCGATGGCCGGCTGTGGGCCGATCGCGTCGTGCAGGATCACCACCTCGGGCTCCAAACGAATGACCGCAGAGCTGAATTCACTGGTCGTCTCGGCGATGTAGCCGATCTCCAGATCGCCGATCTCGTCCAGCTGGGAACGCAGTTCATAGGCAAGAGCCTGATCGGCGCAGCCGATCACCACGCTGTTGGTCATTTCGATCCCTCCGGCACTGCTTTGCCGCCGAGCTTGTTCGCGTCATACGGGCCGTCCGTGCTGGGGTCCTGCTCGCCGACCGGTGGCAGCTTCACGACGCGCAGGTCGGCGGCGAAGGCGGCGGCGTAGGTCACCGCGAGGGAGTCCTGCGCGGTCAACGCCAAGGTCACCGCGATGAAATTCGCCGGTGCGCTGCTCGTGCCCTTGGCGGATGACGAATTCTGCTCTGTCTGTGGTGAACTCACGGTCACGACCTTCACATCGTGGACCAGCACACGCACCTGTTTGGACAGACCTTCCACGTCCGCGTAGACGGCGTAGGCGTCGACCGCGTCGCCGGCGCGCAGGGTCGTGGCGCCACCGGTCACGGCATCGACCTTGATGGTGATGAACCGCTCGTGCCGGGTCTGATCGGTCGGCGGCACCAACAGGTCCGACGTCAACGTCGAGCCGGCGGAGATGCCGATCGCGAGCCGGTGGCCCACCACCTCGCTGGCGTCGGTGATCGCATGCGGGTCGACCCATCGCTTGGGCACCTCGACGGTCGTCAGGTCGCTCTGGCGGATCACCGCGAACGCGGCTCGTGACTTGTTGAGAGCCAGCACAGCGACTTTCGAACCGACCTGGGTGTTGATGTTGCTGACGTACGACGAGACGCCGGCGAAGACGCCGATGGCTCCGAGGACCGCAATGATGATCAACACCATGCCCCTGCGTTGGCGCGGGTTCATCGCTGTCTTTCCCTTCCGACGGGTGCGGCCCACCGGCCGTGTGTGGCGCGCATCTGCTGCGTGCCGTTACTCGAATGTCGATGTCCCAGAACACAAATCGGTTCCATCGATCCCACGGGGAGTGAGCACCGGGCGCGCGACGCTCCGCCCGGCACCAGCGTTGGCCACCGTGATCCGGTTGTGACAGGGACCGTGGGCCCACATCCGGTCCCAACCGTGCTGGGTCCGCTTTGGGGATCTCGGACCCACCGGCCGGGCCGGCTCCGCCGGAACGATGGCTGCTCGGGTCGGCGCAGGAGCCGATCGCTGGTCGAGGAGATGACGATGGACATGCAGGTGGGAACGGTCTGGCGAGCGGCGCTGATCACCGCTGTGGGCGGTAGCGTCGCGGCACTGTCCGGCGCGTTGATCGCCGGCGCCGGCAACGATGTCGGTCGGGGCTACGTGATGCGCGTGGCGGTGTTCACCGCCGTGCTGATCGCGACGGTGATCATCCTCGCCGGCCGCAGCGTGCGGCTCCGGCAGCGTCATACCTTCGCCGGCTCGGTGCTGGCGGGATCGGCGATCGGCTTCCTGCTCGACCCGGCCACCTGGGCAGGGCGGGCGTATGTCGCTCAACTGTTTCTCGCCCCGGGGCTGCTCACCGGCGCGCTGGACGTGCTGGTCCTGCTGGTCCTGACCGGCACGTTGACCGTGACGCTCGGTGCCCGGTTGGTGCGGCCCGAACGCCGCGACCGCTCGTTCCAGGGCAACAGCTACCTGGGTGAGGGGTCCCGATCATGAGCGGTCGCAGGCCAATTGCGGCGGCGCAGCGCGAACGAGGCCAGTCCACCCTGGAGACGACCGGGATGCTGGCCCTCGCCGCGCTGCTGGTGCTGGCACTGGTCGCGTCGATGACGACCGGTGCTCCCGCCCTCGCCAGCCAGGCGCGAGCCGCGATCTGCAAGGTCGTCACCCTCGGGCAGGGCAGCTGTCAGGCGAGCAGCCCGGAGGCTGTTGCGCACCAACCACCGACGTCGTGCGTCATCGACTCCCAGTCGGCGGACGCCAAGGTGTCGGTGAGCTTCATCGTGACCGGCAGTGAGGGCCAGAAGTTCCAGGTCGAGCGGATGAGCGACGGGACCTACCGCATCACCCACGCCGACTCCGCCGGGGCGTCGATCGGGGTGGGCGTCGGATTCGACGTCACCGGCACCTGGGACAACGACAAGTACGGCGCGAGCGCCAATGCCAACGCGCACATCGGTCTGCAGTTCACCGAGGGCAAGGTCTACACCGCGCGCTCGCGGGCCGAACTCGAGAACGTCATGGGCGCGCTGTTGCAGAGCAACATCGAGGACCACATGGTCGGCCACGACACTCCCTTCCGGTGGCTGACCGACAAGGCCCTGGACGTCACCGGGTTGAAGAAGGACCTCCCACCGCAGACGTCTGAGTTCGTCGAGGGCGGCATCGAGGGCGGCGCCGCGGCCAACGTCACGGTCGTCGCCGATGGTGCGGCCGCGAAGGTCGGCATCGCCGAAGGGCTGGGCTATCAGCAGAATAGTGACGGCTCGACGGTCGCCTATTACCAGGCCGACATGTCCGGCTCCGCCCAGGCGCAGTTGCTGTACGGCGACGAGGCGCCGCAGCAAGCGCAAGCCGCCGCGGGCGGCAAGGTCAAGGTGCTGACCCAGGTGACCCGCGACAAGACCGGGAAGGTCACCGGCGTGACGGTCAAGACACTGCTCGCTGGCACGGCGGACGCCACGATGGACGGCTACGGCGGCGGCGACCCGGATGCGGCGGCCTACCAGGAGACGACCATCACGCTGCCGATCACGAACTCGCAGGACGCCACCGTGGCCAACAACTTCCTGTTGTCGCAAGGCCTGGCACTGGGCGGATCGATGATCTTCCCGCCCGCGGCAGCGGTCGGTTCCGCCGCCACGGTGCCGACGATGGTCGCGTTCACCGACGCGGCCCGTGATCACGGCTACGTGACCAGGCAGAACTTCAGCGAGGACGCACACAGCTACGGCGCCGACTTCGACGCCAAGCTGCTGGCGAAGGTGGGTGGCTCCGTCGAGGTGAACACCAGCAACCTCACCTCGACCGGCGGGAAGTACTGGGACGGCACACAATTCGCCGATTGGCCCGGCTGCGGCGGAGGAGCCTGATCCGACCGCTAGCGCGCGTCGGCCGTCGGCCGGTGGCGTGGCAGCTGGAACGCCTTGCCGACGGTGGGGGGCGGTGCCTCGGGTGCCGTCCCCGGTGCCGGTCCCGGCGTCGCCGCGAGCGGTGCGACCCCCGGCACGGAGACCGGCAACCAGTGGTCGAGTCGAGGCGGCAGGAGATGGCAGAAGGCGCACTGACCCCAGATCGGGTCGCCGCAGGAGGGGCATCGTCCGTCGGGCACCGGCAGCTGCAGAGCGGCCGGGTGCGGCGTGGCGACATACTCGATCGCCCGGTCGGTGCCCCACCGTGCGGCCGGCCGATGCGGCACGGCGAGCACCTCCTGGTGCTGGGCCGCGTAGGCGCGCCGCAGGGCGTCCGCCGTGCGGCGCGCCGGTGCACTGCTCGTGCGCAGCACGCGCGGAGTGGCTGCGGACGTGACGGCCGTCGGCCGCCGTCGCACCGCCGGGGCCGGGTGCAGGGTGACGAAGTAGCCGCCACCGAAGGGCCACCACGAACCCAGGTGTTGTCCGAAGGACGGGCTGGGCGACTCGAGCCTGCCCACGCGGCGCAGCCAGGCTCCGGCGTCCGAAGCGGCGACGTGGGCACGGACGGCGGCGATGAGTTCGGCCCGGTGCCCGAACCGTGGGGCGCAATCGCGGACCGCGGCGAGGATCCCGGTCACATGGGTAGGCAACGTCACGACGGCGACGCGTGGACTGCGCTCGGGCAGCAACTCGTCGAGCTGGGTGCCCTGACCGATCTGTGGTGTCCGCTCGAGTTCGGGCACGAAGACGACCGCGTCGCCGCTCGCGCCGCGGCTGCGGAACAGATCGGTGGCCCACGTCGGAGAGGCCGGGTCGACCACGGCCACCATCGACAGTTCGTCGGTCGCGCCGGCACCGCCGCGGCCGATCACCCCGAGAAAGGGTGCGGAATGCTCGTTCATCTCTGCCTCTCGCACGTGCTGGGGCCGCGCGTGCGAGGGCGCGGCCTGTTTCGGTCCCAGCTACGACGCGAGAAGTGCCAGCACGGTGCCACCGATCATGAACGGCCCGAACGCGATGTAAGTCTGCCGGGTCGCGCGGCGGGTGATCAGCAGACCTGCCGCCCACAGGCCACCGAGGATGAAACCGATGAGCGTGCCGCTGAGCACCGCGGACCAGGAGAACCAGCCGAGCAAGGTGCCGATGCCCAGTGCCAACTTGACGTCACCGAGGCCGAGGCCCGCACCGCCGCGAGAGACCAGGAGCAGCACCAGGTATGCCGCCCCGAGGGCCGCGCCGGCGAGGACCGCGCGCAGCAGGGCGAACCAGTCGCCGGTGGACGCACTGGCGACGGCCGCGATGACCACGGCGACCGGCGCGAGCCGGAGGGTCAGGGCGTCGGGCAAGCGGTGCACGTCGAGGTCGATCGCGGCCAGCGCCGCGAACACCGGCAGGCTGACGCAGTAGGCGAGCGCGAGCAGTGCGTTGTGGCTCTCGGCCAGGGCGCGGCCGACCAGCAGCACGATCACCGGCAGCACCACCACGACCCAGGCGTGGTGTCGGGCGGGGGTGTCGAGCTCGTCGTCGTAGCGATGAGCCGCCGTGCGCAGCCTGCGGCGCAACAGCAGCGCGACCGGGATCGCGACGGCACCCGCGATGCTGCCGACCAGCCAGGAGTTCACGCGCGCACGACGGCGAGGCGGTCCCCGCGGGTCACGCCCCACGCGGCCAGCGCACCTTCGGCCGTCTCCACCGTGGTGGCACCGCGCAGCCGCGGTCGTGTCATACCTGACCAGGGGCGCAGCGTGGTGACGTGCAGCACCGTGCCGTGCTTGTCGAGCACCGCCACGTCGATGGGGTACCGCATGCCGATCATGTGCACGCAGGGACAGCGCGTCAGCCACAGCGCGCCCTCGACCGCCGTGGTGCCCAACAGTCCCTTGCGCCGGCTGCGTGCGGTGTCGGCGACGGCGCAGGCGCTCACCGGTCGCCCGTTGTGCAGCAACCGGTCCGGCCCGGGCCCGAACGTGCGCTGGTGCGTCCGGTGTTCCATGATTTCCCTCCCTGTCGCCTCGCCGACGCGCCCGAGCGTAGCCGCCCGGCGGCGGCGGTGGGTGGGTCCACGGACCCGGCCGACAACCTGTCGATCTGCTGGACACCGGCGAGTCGGCGGGACGCCGGCGGGAGGTGCAGGGACCATGGGGCGCAACATGAGTCTCCTTGATCGCGTGCGCACCACCCTGCCGACGTCCCTGTCCTCCGCGGAGGAGCCGCGGGACTGGCGACAACTGTCGATCGCTGCCGGGTACGGCGCCGTCGGTGCGGTGATGCTGGGGCTGCTGCTGATCGTGCCGGTGATGGTCGCGTGGGCGGCGGACCCGCAGAGCACCACGTCGTGGACCGACGCGCTGAGCTTCAGCGGCGACGGCTGGGCACTGGCTCACCGCGGCCATGTGTCGGTCTCCTCGGCAGGCAGCCACACGGTGACGTTCGCCCCGTTGGTGTTGACTGCCCTCGCGGTCGTGCTGGCGCGGATGGCGGCCAAGGCCATGCTGACCCACCTGTCCGGTCGCGGCGCCTCCTGGTGGGAGGGGCCGGCGGCATACGTCCTCGGGTATGTCGTGACCGGGCTGTTCGTCACCGGGCTGTCGCTGAGCGGTCCGGCCCACCCCAACCTGTTGACCGTTCTGCCCGGGGCCGTCGTGGTCGGCCTGGTCGGCTGCGGGTGGGCGCTGTTGCGCAGCGACGAACCGGTGGCCGACCAGGCGAAGGCGTTCCTGGACGGTCGCATCTCCTTGTCCACCCGTCGGGCCCTACGTCCGGCGACCGAGGGCGTGGTCGGTTACCTGGGGATCGGACTGCTCATCGTGCTGATCCTGGTGCTGACCCACGCCTCGGCGGTCGGCGACGTGGGCGGCCAGCTGCACCCCGGGCTGCTCGGCGGAGTGGTGCTGTGGCTCGGTCAACTCGCGGCCTTGCCCAATCTGTTGCTGTGGTCGGCCGGGTGGACCACCGGGGCCGCGGTGCACATCGGCGCGGTCAGTGTCGGCGCGACGTCCGTGCACGGTGGCCTGCTGCCGATGATCCCGGTGCTCGGCGCCGTGCCGGGTGCCGGAGCGCTCCCGCCCGGGACGGCTTTCGCACCGGTCCTCCCGGTGCTGCTGGGCGGTTTCGTCGGCCACCGGTCGCTGGGCAACCTGACGACCTACGCGTCCCTGAAGACCAAGGCCGTGACCGCCGCTCAGGCCGCCGGGATGACCGCGGCGATCGTGCTGGTGCTCAGCTGGCTGTCCACGGCCGGTGTCAGCGGCGGCTCGCTGGACTACATCGGGCCATCCTTGATGATCGTCCCGCTGCTGGTGGCGGAGCTGCTGCTCGGCGCGCTGCTGACCACGCTCTTCCTGCACTGGAAACGCGCGCTGCGCCGCTGAGCGGCACGCGACATACGGTAGAAGCATGGACGCCGGCCGTGCCGAGACGATCCTGGCCGAACTGCGCCGCGAGGTGATCGCGCGCGCCGGGCTGCTCGACGACACCTTCGACGACGTGGTGACGGCGCTGCGGGACAGCAACGCCGATGACGAGCACGACCCGGAGGGGCACACCATCGCCGTCGACCGAGCGATGGTCGACGCGCTGCGCCGTGACGCGAACGCCCAGCTGACCCGCATCGATGCGGCGCTGGCCCGCGTGCGGGCCGGCAGCTACGGCCGGTGCGAACACTGCGGCGGCGCGATCGTGGACGAACGGCTGGCGGCGCTGCCCACGACCACGACCTGCATCACCTGCGCGCGGCGGACGCCCGGGCGCTGAGGTAGCTTTCCGGGGTGGCATCCCCTCGCGCGCAGACCGGGTCCCCGGCGCCCGTCGTCGTCCTCGTGTCCGGATCCGGGACGCTCCTGCAAGCGTTGCTCGACGCATCGCAGGACCCCGACTACGGCGTGCGCATCGCCGCGGTCGGTGCCGACCGACCGGACATCCAGGGTCTCGCGCGGGCCGAACGGGCCGGGATCCCGACCTTCGTCTGCCGCGTCAAGGACTTCGCGGACCGCGCCGCCTGGGACGCGGCGCTGACCGAGCAGGTCGCGGCCCACGAACCGGCCATGGTCGTCTCTGCCGGATTCTTGAAGCTGGTGGGGGAGCGGTTCCTCGCGGAGTTCGGCGGCCGCTACCTCAACAGCCACAACGCGTTGTTGCCGAGCTTCCCCGGCATACACGGCCCGCGCGATGCGCTGGAGTATGGCGTGAAGCTCGCCGGCGCAACGCTTTTCGTCGTCGATGCCGGAGTGGACACCGGGGCGATCGTGGCCCAGTGTGCCGTGCCGGTGCAGGACGACGACACGGTCGACTCATTGACCGAGCGGATCAAGCAGGCCGAGCGTCCCCAGCTGGTGGAGTGGGTCGGCCGGCTGGCCAGGCAGGGATTCACTGTCGACGGCCGCCGCGTCCGTGTACCGCCGGCCGAATAGCGAGCTCGGAGCGCATCCGGGCCCAGGTACCCTGGTCTCACACGACTGGCGCAGGTGGGTAACCACCAGGGAGTGGAGTCGCGTGCATCGCCCGCCTGGGTGCGCGCATGCACTGCCCGTACCCTCGCAAGGAGAGTCATGTCCGAACCACAAGGCCGTCGTCCCATCAAGCGCGCACTCATCTCCGTCTATGACAAGACGGGCCTGGAAGACCTGGCCCGTGGCCTGCACGAGGCCGGCGTCGAGCTGGTCTCCACCGGTGGGTCCGCCGCACTCATCGAGGGTCTCGGCGTCCCGGTGACCAAGGTGGAGGACCTCACCGGCTTCCCGGAGTGCCTGGACGGCCGGGTCAAGACGCTGCACCCGAAGGTGCACGCCGGCATCCTGGCCGACACCCGCATCCCCGAACACCTCTCGCAACTGGACCAACTCGGTGTTGCGCCGTTCGAGCTCGTCGTCTCCAACCTCTATCCGTTCCGTGCGACGGTCGCCTCCGGAGCGACCCCCGACGAATGCATCGAGCAGATCGACATCGGCGGTCCGTCGATGGTCCGTGCCGCCGCCAAGAACCACCCGAGCGTGGCCATCGTCACCTCGCCGGAGGCCTATGCCGCCACCCTCGAGGCCGTCGCTGCCGGCGGGTTCACCCTTGAGCAGCGGAAGCTGTTGGCCGCGCAGGCTTTTCAGCACACCGCCGACTACGACAACACCGTGGCCAACTGGATCAGCAACGTGTATGTCGACACCAGCGACGGCAGCGGCTTCCCGAGCTGGTCCGGCGCGACTTTCAGCAAGGCACAGGACCTGCGGTATGGCGAGAACCCGCACCAGGGTGCCGCGCTCTACCGGCACTGGCGGCCCGGCATCGCCTCGGCCGAGCAACTCTTCGGCAAGGCGATGTCGTACAACAACTACGTGGATGCCGATGCGGCGGTGCGGGCGGCATACGACCACGGCGACCAGCCGACCGTCGCGGTCATCAAGCACGCCAATCCCTGTGGTATTGCTGTCGGTTCGGACATCGCCGACGCCCATCGCAAGGCACATGCGTGCGATCCGATGTCGGCCTTCGGCGGCGTGATCGCCACGAACCGCCCGGTGACGGTCGAGATGGCCGAGACCGTCAAGGACATCTTCACCGAGGTCGTCGTCGCGCCGGACTTCGAGCCGGGCGTGGTCGACATCCTCGGCAAGCGCAAGGCGATTCGGTTGCTGAAGCTGTCGTCGCAGGACGCGCAGCAGCGCGACCCGGTGGAGATCCGGCCGATCAGCGGCGGCATGCTCATGCAACGGGTGGACAAGGTCGACGCCGTGGTCCGTGACGAGGACGGCAACGTCACCGGTGGCGACGACGCCGCCAACTGGCGGCTGGTCTCCGGTGCTCCGGCCGACCAGGCGACACTGGCCGACCTGCAGTTCGCCTGGCGGGCGATCCGCGCCGTGAAGTCCAACGCGATCCTGCTCGCCTCCGGGGGTGCCTCGGTCGGCGTCGGCATGGGCCAGGTCAACCGGGTCGACTCCTGCCACCTGGCGGTCGACCGCGCCGGTGCGGAGCGGGCGCGCGGCTCGGTCGCGGCCTCCGACGCGTTCTTCCCGTTCCCGGACGGTCTGCAGGTGCTGATCGACGCGGGTGTGAAAGCCGTTGTCGCGCCGGGTGGTTCGATGCGCGATCAGGCGGTCGTCGACGCTGCGACGGAAGCCGGCATCACCATGTACTTCACCGGCACCCGCCACTTCGCGCATTGAAATGACTCGGCGGGAGCAAGCTCCCGCCGAGTCATGTCAATGTCACTGAGCCCTTGTGCGCCGCTCCTCCGGCCGACCTCGCAGGCTCGGTCAGCCGGCATCGTCCCGGAGGCGGATGTCCGGGACGAGTCTCACTGTTTGTGCGCGGCCGCCTCGACCTTGCGCAGCCGAGCGACCAGCGTCTTCAGCAGGGCCGCGGCGATGTCTCCGTCACCGCGCACCAGCGGCATGAAGGCCATGGGGGAGAGCGCGAAGGTCTCCACACCTTCCGGACCGGCCGTGATCGTCGCCGATCGTGCGGCGCCGTCGATCATCGACAGCTCCCCGACGTAGTCACCGACGCCGATCTGGCCGCGTTCCTCGTCGCCGACGCTGACCGTGGCGGAGCCCTCGAGCACCACGCGCAGGCCGCTGTCCTTGGCACCCTCGGTGATCACCTTGGATCCCGGACCACCGCGGAACGTGGACCCGCTTTCCGCGATCTGCGAGATGGCGGCCGGGCTGAGACCGGCGAACAGGTCGATGCCCGCGAGAATCTGCTTCAACTGGGCGCTTGCCATGGATGAACCCCTTGTGAACTGAGTGATGTGGCAGCTGTGCGGTAACCGAGCCAACCTAGCAGCGCGGACAGGCCTTCGCCGGTCAGATCCGCCGACCGACGCCATACCGTATCCGTCCGTGCTGCGAGGTAAGTTCGCCTCGTGACGACGTGTGCTCGGTGCGGGGCGCAGCTGGCCGAGGAGGCGCGATTCTGCTCCTCGTGCGGTGCTGCGGTGGCGCGGGGTGCATTGCAGGCTCCGGTGCGCAAACACGTGGTGATCCTCTTCTGTGACATCGTCGGCTCCACCGGGCTGGGCGAGTTCGCCGATCCCGAAGCGCTCCGCGACCGGCTCGCTCGTTACTTCGCGGCCGTGTCACGGGTGATCTGGGAGCACGGGGGCACGGTCGAGAAGTTCATCGGTGACGCCGTCATGGCGGTCTTCGGGGTGCCCAGCACCCGGGAGGACGACGCCCTGCGGGCGGTGCGCGCCGCGGGCGCCATACACGAGGCGGTGGCCGGGTTGTCCCGGCGTTTCCAGGACGAGATCGGCAAGGAGCTGCACGTCCGCATCGGCGTCAACTCCGGCGAGGTGTTCGTGTCACACCAGCCGGACGGGCAGTTCTCGGTCACCGGCGACGCGGTCAACACCGCGCAACGGCTGGAGTCGGCGGCCGGCGTCGACGAGACGTATGTCGGGGACATCGTCGCCGAACTGGTCGGTGACGGGGTGGCACTGGACGAGGTCGGCGAGATCCTGCACAAGGGCCGCACGGTGCCCCAGCGGGTCTTCCGGGTGGCCCGTGACCAGGACCGCGTGCTCACCGTCCGCGAGCCGGCGTTCGTCGGGCGGCAGGTGGAGCTGGCCGATCTCACCGTGCTCGCCGACCGCTCCGCAGCGCGCCGGCAGGGCTGGTTGCTGACGTATGTCGGCGACCCGGGCATCGGCAAATCACGGCTGGTGCGGCAGTTCGCCGCCGGCCGGCGCGACCGGCTGCGCGTCGTCGCCGGCGGCTGCGAGGCGATGAGCACCGGCGCCTTCGCGCCGCTCGCCGGATGGCTGGCAAGCCTCGCCGACGACTGGCAGGCGTATGTCGAGCAACTCCTCGGCGACGAGGCGGCACCGGTGGTGCAGCGGCTGCGTTCGGCGGTCGGCCTCTCCGACGCGCAGACTTCCACCGAGGACGTGGTGTGGGCGGCGCATGCAGTGCTCGCCGCCATCTGTGAGACCTCGCCCGTGGCGTCGGTGTGGGACGACCTGCACTGGGGGACGGCGACCCAGCTGGACTTCATCGGCAAGCTGGCCGCGGCCTGCCGCGCCCTGCCGGTGCTCACCATCTGCCTTGCCCGGCCGGAGTTGTTCGACATCGACGCCGCGTGGGGTGGCGGCCGCAAAGCCCGGGTCGAGGACGTCGAACCGCTGGACTACGACGACATGCTCGCGGTCGCCGCGGAGCGCATCGCCCTGCAGGCAGGTGACATCGACGTCACCGCCGAAGACCTGGTCGAGCGTGCCGACGGTAACCCGCAGGTGGTGCAGTTGCTGGCGCAGTCGGCCGCCGCCGGTGGTGCGCTCCCGGCCTCGGTCACCCAGCTCTACGAAGCCGCGCTGGACCGGCTGGGCGCCGACGAGCGCGCGATGGTCGAAGCGGCCGCGGTCTATGGCCGGCGATTCCCGGCGGCGCCAGTGAGCGCGGTCGCCGGCACCTCCGATCCGGCAACCGTGCTCGACCGGTTGCGTGACCGCAACGTGTTCGAGGTCGCCCCCGACGGCGACTACCGCTTCGCGCAGACGGTCTTCATGCAGACGGCATACCGCACCATGTCCAAACGCACCCGGATCACCCGGCACACAGCGTTGGCTGACTGGGTCGATCAGCACCGTGACGCAGTGCGCGCCGATTCGATCGCGCTGATCGCGTCCCATCGACAGCGCGCGTTCCATCTGCTGGAGGAGATCGAGGGGTCGCCGGCCGAGCGAATGACGTTGCAGCGTATGGCGTCCGACGCAGCACTGGAGTCGCTGCTGGCGATGCAGTTGCGGGGCGACCCCGGCTTGCCGGATGCGATCGACCGGCTGCTCGGCGTGCTGCCGGTCGGAGATGCCCGGCACTTCGAGGCGGTGCGGTCCGCGTGGTTCCTGCGCAGCCGGGTCGCACCCCAGCGCTGGATCGGCTGGCTCGATCGGCTCGATGCCGCGATGGACACCGACCGCACCTGGCAGATCATCCGGCGCGCTCCGCGTCACCTCGCCGCGGTGCGCAGCGGCGACGTCAGCCTGGAGCAGACGCGCACCGAGGCACTGGAGATCCTCGGCCGGCTCGACGAGGTGTCCGACGTCGACCCGCTCGCGGTGGACATGGTCGCCAATCTGCTGGCGCAGGTGGAGGCCGATCTGGGCAATGTCGCGGCGTGTCACCGGCTCTGCGTCGAGGGAGTGGCCCGTGCGCAACGCAGCGGCCACGTGTTCGTCGAACGCATGTGGCGCAGCTTCGACATTCAGGCGGCATACCTGGGACTGACGCCGTTGCCGGCGGTGATCGCCGACGCGCGGACGTTGCAGAGCATGGTGTCCGGGCAGCGCCAGCTGTGGCGCACGACGACCGCTGTGCTGGCGGGGGCGTTGGCCGGCACCGGGGACTTCGACGGTGCACGCACCCTGTGGCAGGAGTTGACCGCGACCCAGACCGAGGAGTCGGTGGCGGAGCGGGCCTTCGAGCTGCAGCACTATCCGCAGCTGTTGCTGGCCGAGGGGCGGCCGCTGGAGTCGGCGCGCTATTGGGCCGAGCTGGCCGGCGGTGTGGAGTTGGCCAGCTTCGCGGCGAGCCTGTTCGGCTCCGCCGCGCGGGACGCGATCTTCGCCGGTGATCTGCAGTTCGCGATCGACTGCTGCCGCCGGCTCTTGACGGTCGAGCTGCCGGCGACGCTGGCCTTCCTGGAGGACGCCAACACCGCCTTCATGATCGCCGTGCAGTGTGCGCTACGTGGCGATCGGGTGGGAGCACTGCGCCAGATCGCGCACAACGCGCAGATCGGACGGCCGGAGGAGAGCCCGCTCGATGCGGCGTTCCTGCACGCGATGACCGCGATCGTCGAGCGGCTGCTCGGCGACCAGGAGGCGTCGCACGCCGCCGCGGAGCAGGCCCGAGCGGCCTTGACCGCCAAGGGGATCACCGCTCTGGTCCCGCAGGTCGACACCTGGGTCGGCAATGCCGAGAAGCTGCGAGCCGTGGCCGCGTGAGTCGTAAGGTGGCACCGGCGAGGGGGTGAACGACATGACCAGGTGTGCCCGGTGCGGCGCGCAGCTGCCGACAGAGGCGCGCTTCTGTTCGACCTGCGGTGCCGCGGTGGCGCAGGGCGGCCAGCACGCGCCGGCGCGCAAGCACGTGGTGATCCTCTTCTGCGACATCGTCGGCTCGACCACACTCGGGGAGTCGGCGGATCCGGAGGCGTTGCGGGACAGGCTCGCCCGCTACTTCGATGCCGTCTGTGCGGCGATCTGGGCGCAGGGCGGCACGGTCGAGAAGTTCATTGGTGACGCGGTCATGGCGGTCTTCGGTGTGCCGAGCACCCGTGAGGACGACGCCGTGCGAGCCGTGCGCGCTGCCGACGGCATACATCGGGCGGTGGCCGAGCTGTCCGAACAGTTCGAGCAGGAGATCGGTGTCGGACTGCATGCACGCATCGGCGTCAACTCCGGTGAGGTCTTCGTGACCCACCAGCCGGACGGGCAGTTCTCGGTCACCGGTGACGCGGTCAACACCGCGCAGCGGCTGGAGGCGGCCGCGGGATCTGACCAGACCTATGTCGGTGACACCGTCGCCGAGCTCGTACGCAGCGAGATCGCCTTGGACGACGTGGGCGAGATCCTGCACAAGGGCAAGAGCGTGCCGCAGCAGGTGTACCGCGTCGCCGCCGACCAGGACCGGGCTCTGCAGGTGCGCGAGCCGGCCTTCGTCGGCCGCGCGGCGGAGCTGGCCGACCTGACTGCCCTCGCGGAACGCTCGGCTGCTCGCCAGGAGGGCTGGCTGCTGACGTATGTCGGGGAGCCGGGGATCGGCAAGTCGCGGCTGATCCGGCAGTTCGCGGCTGGGTACGGCGACGGTTTGCGCGTGGTCTCCGGTGCGGCGGACGCCCTGAGCACCGGCGCGTTCGCACCGCTCGCCGGCTGGTTGAGCAGTCTCGACAGCGACTGGGAGGCGTATGTCGCCGGGTTGCTGGGCGACGACGCGCCACCGGTGCTGCAGCGGTTGCGTTCCGCGGTCGGCCGGTCCGACGCGCAGACGTCGGTCGAGGACGTGGTGTGGGCCGGCCACTCGGTCCTTGCAGCGATGTGCGAGTCGTCTCTGGTCGCCTCGGTGTGGGACGACCTGCACTGGGCGACCGAGGCGCAGCTGGACTTCATCGGCAGGACAGCCGCAGCGAGTCGCGGACTGCCGGTGCTGACGATCTGCCTGTCCCGTCCCGAACTCTTCGACATCGACGCCCGCTGGGGTGGCGGGCGCAAGTCTCGCGTCGAGGACGTCGCACCACTGGACGACGACCAGTTGCTCGCGATCGCGGCGGAACGGCTCGCCATACCGGGCGGCGACACCGGCGTGACCCCCGAGGACCTCGTCCGCCGTGCAGACGGCAACCCGCAGGTGGTGCAGCTGCTGGCCCAGTCGGCCGCGGCAGGGGAGACGCTACCTGCGTCCGTGACCCAGCTCTACGAGGCCGCACTCGACCGGCTGACCCCTGACGAACGGCTGCTCGTCGAGGTGGCCGCGGTCTACGGTCGCCGTTTCCCGCTCGCACCCGTCGCGGCGACGGCCGGCTCGGCGAACGCCTCCGACGTTGTCGGCCGGCTGCGCAGCCGCAATGTGCTGGAGGTCGCAGGCGCAGGCGACTACCGGTTCGCGCAGGCGGTGTTCATGCAGACCGCATACCGGACCATGCCGAAACGCACTCGAATCATTCGGCATTCGGCGCTCGCAGACTGGATCGCGGCACATCCCGGTGAGATCGCCGCCGACCCGGTCGCGCTGGTCGCCTCGCACCGCCGCCGGGCTTACGCCTTGCTGCGGGAGATCGACGGCCCCGCCGAGGAGCGACGCTCGTTGCAGCAGTCGGCAGCCGACGCCGCCATGGCCCTGCTGAGAGTCCGCCTGCTGCGCGGCGACCCGGCCATGCCGGACTCCATCGACATGCTGCTCGCATTGCTGCCGCCCGGTGATGCCCGACACTTCGAGGCCGCATACGCGGTCGTCCTCGCCCGCAACAGCGGTGCGCCCGCGGAGCGCTGGCGAAGCTGGCTCGACCTGCTCGACGAAGCCATGGCGCAGGACCCGGCCTGGCGGATCGTCGGGAGCGCGCCGCGACGCCTGGTCGAGATGCGGCAGGGCACGTTGACCATGGACCAGGCACGTGAGGAGGCAGCGTCGATGGTGGACGTCATGGCCACCCGGGCCGAGGCGCCGCCCTACGCGAGCGAGCTCGCGTCGATCTACCTGGCTCAGACGCACGCCGACCTGGGCAACCTGCAGGCCTGCCACGAGTTGTGCGTGGCCGGGGCGCGGGCCGCGGCGGACAGCCGGCGCCGCATCCTGGAGCGGATCTGGCTCAACTTCGACCTGCAGATCTCCTACGCCGGCAATACGCCGCTGGCCGACGTGATCGCCGCTGCGCAGCGACTGCAGGTGGTGGTCTCCGGGCACCGCGGGCTGTGGGGCACCACGACTGCCGTGCTCGCGGGGGCGCTCGCGTGCAGCGGCCGGTTCGAGGAGAGCCGCGAGCAGTGGACGCTGCACGAGCGCGCGTTCGACGGCGTGGACCGGACCGAGACGCTCTACGACCTGCAGCACTACCACCGCACCCTCGCGGCGGAAGGCGATCTCGCGGCCGCCGCGGAGTTCGCCGCACAACTGGGCCGCCGCGCCGCGAAAGCCTCGTTGTTTGCCTATGCGCCGCCACTGCATGCCTCGGCGGCGCGGTGGGCGTTGTTCGCCGGGGACCTGGTGGCGGCCCGTCAGCAGGTGGCCGCCGCGCTCGCGGTCGAACTGCCGACGACGTTCGACTGGCTGCGCGCCGACGTGCGAGCGTTCACCGCCGCTGTCGGTCACGCTCTCGGCGGCGACCGCGCGCGGGCGTTCGAGCAGCTCCGGGTCGGTGCGCAGGTGGACCGGCCGGAGGAGAGCCTGGTCGACGCCGGCTTCCTCCACGCTGTCACTGCGATCGTGGAGCGGTTGCTCGGTGACGAGGCCGCGTCCCGGGCCGCAGCCGCTGCCGCACGGGAAGCCTTTGATCACAAGGGTGCCGTGGCGTTGCGCGATCAGGTCGACACATGGGTCGGCAACGCCGGCAAACTGAAGGGCAGCGACGGTGCAGACCTGGAAGAATGACGCATCGTGATCACCTGTTGGCGTTGCGGTTTCGAGTCACCCGCCGGCACGAAGTTCTGTCCCAACTGCGGTGCGGCGCTGGCCCAGGGCGGTCTGCAGGCACCGGTGCGCAAGCACGTGGTCATCCTCTTCGTCGACATCGTGGGCTCCACCGGACTCGGCGAGTCGCTCGATCCCGAAGCGTTGCGGGCCAGCCTGGCCCGCTACTTCGATGCCGTCTCACGCATCGTGTGGAAGTACGGTGGGACCGTCGAGAAGTTCATCGGCGATGCCGTCATGGCGGTGTTCGGCGTACCGGCGACCCGCGAGGACGACGCGGTGCGGGCCGTGGCGGCCGCGACCGACATACATGAGGCGATGCGCGACCTGTCCAAGCGGATGCAGGGGCGGCTCGGGCAGCGGCTGCGGGTGCGGATCGGCATCAACTCCGGCGAGGTCTTCGTGACCCACCAGCCCGACGGGCAGTTCTCGGTCACCGGCGACGCGGTCAACGTCGCGGCGCGGCTCGAGGCGGCGGCCGGGCCGGACGAGACCTATGTCGGTGACACCGTGGCGGCGCTCGTGGGCGCGGAGGTCGCCCTCGACTTCGTCGGCCCGATCACCCACCGTGGCAAGACCGAGCCGCAGGACGTCTACCAGGTCGTCGACCGCGCCGCACGCTCCGGCGACATCCGCCGCACCCCGTTCGTCGGTCGCGAGGTCGAGCTGCGCGATCTCGGCGGCATCGCCGACCGATCGCGTCGGCTCGGACAGGGCTGGTTCGTGACGTATGTCGGCGAACCCGGCATCGGCAAGAACCGCATGGTCTCGCACCTGCTGGAGGAGCGCGACGGGCTGCGGGTGCTGCGCGGCACCGCTCAACCGCTGGGCACCGACGGCAACTACGGACCGCTCAACAAACTGTTGTCCAGCATCGGCGAGGACTGGTCGGCGACGGTCACCAAGATGTTCGACGAGCGCACCGCGACCGCGATCATCCGGCGCCTGGAGTCGGCGACCGCACGGTCGGAGGAGACCACGTCGACCGACGACATCGTGTGGGCGGTCCGCAAGGTGTTGTCCCGGCTCGCCCTCGGCGGTCCGATCGCGGTGTGGTGGAAGGATATCCACTGGGCCAGCGAGCCGATGCTGGACCTGATCGAGCAGCTCGTCGAACCGTTGCTGACCTACCCGGTGCTCACCATCTGCACGACCCGGCCCGAGCTCTTCGAGCGGCGCCCGATGTGGGGCGGTGGTCAACAGTCCCGTGTCGAGCCGGTCGATCCGCTCGAAGCCCCGGAGCTGCGGGAGATGGCGGCGGAGCGACTGCCCGAACTCGAAGCAGCGGCAACCGAATCCGGCCGGTCGGTCGAGGTGACGCTCGATGCGTTGATCCGGCGCAGCGATGGCAACCCGCAGGTGTTCGAGGTCCTGCTGAACTCCATGTGCGACGGCGAGGAGCTGCCGGTCTCGGTGCACACCCTTTTCGAGGCGACGCTGGACCGGTTGACGCCGATGGAGCGTGCCTTCTGCGAGGTCGGCTCGATCCTCGGTCGCGAGTTCTACGCGGAGGCGGTCGGGCCGGTCCGCACCGCCAACCCGGACCCGGAGGACGACGGCAACGACGTCGCGCACCGGCTGCGCCAACTCAACATCCTCGAGCTGGGCGACCAGGACAGCTCGGGCTTCACCCGCTATCAGTTCGCGCAGTCGATGCTGATGGAGACGGCATACCGCACCCAGGCACGCCAAGTGCGTTCCGAACGCCACCTGCGGGCAGCCGACTGGATCGCCGCCCACGCGGAGCAACTCGCCGGCTCGCAGCGCCGCGCCATCGCCGAGCACGTGCGCAAGGCCTATGACGAGATCGCCCTCGTCTCCTCCGACGTCTCCCTCATCGAACGCGTGCGCGATCGGGCCGCGCGGGCCTCCTTCGACGCCGCCGAGGAACTCGACCTGCGCGGCGAACCCGGCGCCAGGGCGGCATACCTGGAGCTCATCCCGTTGTATGCCGACGGCGATCCGCGGCTGCACGACGTCGCCCACCGCGCGTTCATGCGCTCCGACCATCAGGACTTCCACCAGATCGAGGAGGTCGTCCAGGCCTTCGACAAGAAGCTCGACGAGGCGCCGGCCTGGTTGGTGCACCGGGAGGGCGTCCTGCTCGCCGGGCGGCTGCACAGCGCCGCGACAACTCCGCTGGAAGGCATCGCCCTGGCAACCGAACTCGTCGGTGACGCAACAGGATTCGACCTACCGTCGTTGACCCTCGACGTGGGCTGGGCGCGTTTGCTGGCCTACGGCCTCGCCGGTCGTATGACGGAAGGGCTCGGCGAGGTGAGCCGCCTCACGGAGCTCGCCGAGCAGCTGGAGGACCGCCCGGTGCGGCGACGGCTCACCTTCGCACGCGTCGAATACGGCATGTGGAGCGACGAACCGGTCAGCCTGGTGCTGGAGGACGTCGACCAGGCGATCAGTTCCGGCGCAGCGCAACACGAACGCATCCTGACCCTCCTGCCGCTACGGGTGTGGCTGCGGGCCATGCAGGGCGACCGGGCAGGCGCGACCGCCGACTGGGAGCAGGTCGAGCAGCTGTTTAGCGGACCCGATTACCTGGCGCGGGAGACCGACCGGTGGGCGATGGCCCTCTACAGCTTCGGCGACGCCCGGGCCGCGGCCGACGCGTTGCAGGACGCGCTACCCCGGCTGAGCGGCATGGCACAGCTGGAGAACAGCATGTGGATCGTGCGCATGCTGCTGCGGACCGGTGACCTGGACGCGGCGTTGGAGGCGTTCGACGGCGACCCGGAGGCACCGACCCTGGAGGACGACGGCTACGCACCCGGGCTGCGCGAGTCGGTCGCCGCACAGCTGCTGGCCGCGACCGGCAACGCCGAGTTGGCCCTGCAGCGGGTGCGCGAGGCGCGCGACGAGACAGCGGGTATGTCGATGCCGATCACCCTCGCCGAGCAGGCGGTCGACGAAGCGGTCACGTTGATCATCCTGGGTGACCGCGCGGGCGCGCAGGCAGCGGCCGACCGAGCGCGGCAGGCCTACCGGCGCAAGGGGGCCCGGATCATGGCCGACCACGTCGACGACTGGCTCAGCGCTGCGGAGAAGCTGCAGCGCGCAGGGACCGACTGAACGCTGTAGGAGGGAATGGACCGATCATGCGCACCGAGACTCGTGAATTCCACACCGGTGACAAGGAAATCGTCCTCGACATCACCCGTGAGTGCGAGCAGTTCGCGGCCGACGGACCGGACGGCGTGTTGCACCTCTTCGTGCCACACGCGACCGCCGGACTCGCGATCATCGAGACGGGCGCCGGCAGCGACGACGACCTGCTCGCCGCACTGCGCGAGCTGTTGCCGGCCGACGACCGCTGGCAGCACGCACACGGCAGTCGCGGACACGGCCGGTCGCACGTGATGCCGGCGCTGATCCCGCCGTACGCCTCCGTGCCGGTCGTCGGGGGCCGCCTCGCGCTCGGCACCTGGCAGAGCATCTGCCTGGTCGACCTGAACATCGACAACGCCGACCGCACCGTGCGCTTCTCGCTCATCCCGGGCTGATCGACCGGGTCCGACGCGGCGCGGGCCACGCGTGAAAAGATGCAAGGCGTGACGGCGACGATCCTGGACGGCAAGGCCACCCTGGTGGCGATCAAGGACGAGTTGCGCGCCCGCGTGGCGGCGCTCGCCGAGCGCGGGATCGTGCCCGGGCTGGGCACCGTGCTGGTCGGCGACGACCCTGCGTCGCACTGGTATGTCGGGGCCAAGCACAAGGACTGCGCCAGCATCGGCATCCATTCCATCCGTCGCGATCTGCCCGCGACCGCGACCCAGGGTGAGGTCGAAGCGGTCATCGACGAGCTGAACGACGATCCGGCGTGCACCGGCTTCCTGGTCCAACAGCCCACCGGACTCGACGAATTCGCACTGCTGTCAAGGGTTTCCCCGGACAAGGACGTTGACGGGCTGCACCCGGTCAACTTGGGCAAGCTGGTGCTGGGGGAGTCCGGGCCGCTGCCGTGCACGCCGATCGGTGCGATCGAGTTGCTGCGCCGGTATGACGTGGGCTTGAACGGCGCCGAGGTGGTCGTGGTCGGACGCGGACTGACCGTGGGCCGGCCGCTGGGTCTGCTGCTGACCCGCCGCACCGAGAACGCCACGGTGACGCTGTGCCACACCGGCACGCGTGATCTGGCCGCGCACACGCGGAGCGCCGACGTCGTCATCGCGGCGGCAGGGGTGCCGGGCCTGATCACCGCCGACATGGTCAAGCCGGGCGCGGCGGTGCTCGACGTCGGCGTCTCACGGGTCGACGGCAGGATCGCCGGTGACGTGGCGCCGGGTGTGGCGGACGTCGCCGGACACCTCACTCCGAACCCCGGCGGTGTCGGCCCGATGACCCGCGCGATGCTCCTCACCAACGTGGTGGTCGCCGCCGAACGACAGGCGGAACGCACGGAGCAGGGGTGAACAAGTTTCGTCTCGGGCCGCTGTGGTGGTTCGTGATCCTGGGAAGCGCGGTCGCCCTGATCGTCCTGACGACCGGCTCGGTCCGTCTCGGCGGCTACCTGCTGGCCGGGGTCTTCGCCGTCGCCGGGCTCGGCCGGATGGCGTTGCCGGACAGCGTTGTCGGCGCATTCGTCATACGTTCGCGGGCCCTGGACGGTGCCGCGTTCCTGCTCATTGCCTGCGCGGTCGGCGTCATCTTCAGCATCGTGAAGCTGACGCCTCTCGCGGGCAGCTAGCGGCAGGGCGTCGACCGGCGGGGGTGAGGCGTGCACAACCGGCAACGGTCGCTGGTTGGGAAGGGGTTTGCGCCGCGAATGCGTGCATAACCGGCAACGGTCGCCGGTTGGGTGTGTGGCTGGCCGCCGAATGCGTCCATAACCGGCAACGGTTGCTGGTTGGTGTGTGGCTGGCCGCCGGTGGTGTGCACAACCGGCAACGGTCGCCGGTTGCTCAGCCGAAGTGGCGCCGCCAGTCGTCTCGGATTCGGATCCGGGGTCCGCCGGCAAGGACGATCTTGTCGCCGATGCGGTCCAAGACGCGGAGTGGCTCGGCATACATCGCGGTCGAGGTGACGATGACGAACGTCCAGCCCATCGTCTCCAACTCCTCCCGGCGCAGGATGTCCTTGTCCCATTGCTGCTCACGCTCGATGTGGTGACGTCCGTCGAACTCCACACCCACCTTCCACTCGGGGAACGCGAGGTCGATCTCCCGCCACCTGCCGGTCTCTTTGTTCTCGACCACGTGGTTGATCTCCGGCGCGGGTAGTCCACCGCTGTGCATGAGCAGGCGCAGGCGACTTTCGTTCGGCGAGCGGACGTTGGAGCGGACCATCGCGGCGACCTCTCTGGCACGCTGTGCGCCGTGGGCGGACTTGTCGGCGACGAATTGCCGCAGGTAGGACGGACTGCAAGGTGCGTTGCGAACCAGTGAATCGCCGAAGACGAGGAGGTCGACGAACTCCAGGGGTCGCGCCATGTCGAGGAACGTCTGACCGGGCGTCGTTGTGAGAACTCCTTTGTAGATGACCAGATCCGGATCCTTCGTGTAGAACCGGAGGCAGATGCCCGCCAGGGTGCAGGGGTGCCGGACGCGGGTGCCGAAGTGCAAGCTCGACGCCGGCGGTGTGATGCCGCCGTAGAGTCGTGCGGCGCTGTGTTCGGCGGCGAATTGCGCGCTCGGCACCGCTCGCAAACCGAACTTCAGTAGCTCGAGGTATGTCGGATCGACGCCCGATCGTGCGTATCCGCCTCGGAAGAGTCGGCGGTAGTCATCGCCGGCGAGGTCGCGGCCGCGGAGTCCAGCGGCATACGCCTCTTGAGTGGTGAACAGATCCGGCAACGGCCTCGCGTTCGGCCGGTCCAACGGTTGAGGAAAGGTCATGCTTCACCGTGGCAGCGACGGAGGCAGGTTCGCAGATGTTATCCACAGTGACCGTCGGTGCAGGTGGGAGTCGCGTGTGCACAACTGGCAACGGTCGCTGGCTGGGAAGGAGTTTGCGCCCGAATGCGTGCACAACCGGCAACGGTCGCCGGTTGGGAAGGAGTTTGCGCCCGAATGCGTGCACAACCGGCAACGGTCGCCGGTTGGGTGTGTGGCTGGCCGCCGAATGCGTGCATAACCGGCAACGGTCGCTGGTTGGGAAGGGGTTTGAGTTGAGTCCCGCATAGTGGTGTAGCGCGGTCGCCGTGATCGTCCTGGTATTGGACGTGGTGCGGCCACCGCGTGATCCTTCGAGTGAACCTCTCACAGCACTCTCGAATGGAGTCATCACGATGACCGCACCACACAT
>NZ_JBQCGS010000104.1:0-36341 GCF_051955415.1 Flexivirga sp. | reverse complement strand
CGCGGAGTGCGATCTGGATCACGACACCGACTACGACCCCGCAGCGGGTGAACCCGGTGAGGGTGCGACGCATCCGGACAATGTGCACGTGATGCATCGCGGGCACCACAATGCGAAGACGGGCCGGTTCTGGCGAAGTCGACAGCACCGGGACGGGTCGATCAGCTGGCAGACGCTGACCCGACGTCTGCGGACGACGCCTTTCGACCATCATCGTCCCGATGACCAGGCGGCACCGGTGGTGAGCGCGGCCGAGCAACAGGTCGGGATCCGGTTGGCGTTGTGCCGCGAACACGACGTCGTCCCCAACGTGTTCACCGACCTGGCCGACCTACGACTGATCCATGACACCAGCCCGCCGCCGGATCCGCAGACGGATCCGCAGACACGCCCCAAGCCGCCCGGACGGGTGCACCTCTTCCGCCACCGCGGCGAGGTCCGCATCGAATTCCCCGAGCCACCCCCACCATTCTGAGCGTGCGTGATGTGGCGGCCGCCGCTGCTAGCCGGCGACGTCGGCCGCCTCCCTCCACACCTGCCGAAAGCCGGCCACGGACGCCGGTCGCTCCGACGGGTCGTGATGTGTTGCGGCAGTGGCGATCTCGCAGGCCGGGTGATCGGGGTGTCGCTCGAGCAGGAAGATCTGGACCATCCGAGCCAGGTTGAACACCGTCGTCCGGGCGTCAACGGTCGCGCCCGCCGTCAGTTCCTCAGGTGCCATGAACCGCGTCGACCCCGGTAGCCTGCCCACCCGGTTGACGTACGAGCCGTGCTGATAACACTCGAAATCCATCACCTTGACGGTGCGCGATCGGAAGTCGTACATGAGACATCCGTCGTAGAAGTCGCCGACCACCCAACCGGCGTCGTCGAGTCTCACGTGCACATCGATCACGGAATCGAGCGCCGCGATGATTTCGCGCACCGGCAATGCCTTGAACCGGTTGAACGCCTGATCGGGGTCATCACGCAGTTGCGCTGGTGCGCGAAGCAATTCGCCGCCGAACCACTCCGACACCAGCAGGACGCCCTCTGCGGTATCGACCATCCGCTCCATCGGAATGAGCGCCGGATGCACCACCGCCGTGCACACGGCAGCTGACCGCTCGAGCGCAGCTGAACGCTCTGCCCGCCCGGCACCGCCGGAGTTCGGGGCGTCGAGCCCAGGCGTCTTGACGAACCAACGGCGCCCGGACACGTCCCGGATGCCGTACGAGATGTGGCCGGAGTCCTGGGTGCGGGCATCGAAGACGGCGAAGACCTCACCGATGCGGTTCACCACGTCCGTCAGCGACTCTTCGGTGCTTTCCCTGGCGACAGACACGTGCTCATCATCGACCATGGTGCGGTCTGCACGGCTGGCTGCGGGCATCGAGGACGGCGTTGAGCCTCCTCAGCCGCGGATCGCCGACACCGCACTGGCCACACCGAGCACGACCATGACGACGGCCGCCACCCGGGTGATCCACACGATCGGTAGGAACTTCAGCAAGGTGCGGCCACCGAGGATGGCGAGCAGCGCGACCAGCCACAGGCCGAGCGTGGCGCCGATGCCCACTGACAACGGGTCGTGGTATTTCGCCGCCAGGTTGGCGGTGAGGATCTGGGTGAGGTCACCCCACTCGGCGACGAAGATGACGCCGTAGCCGAGGGAAGCGACCTTGAGGAAGCCGGCACCGTCGAACGTGCCGGACATGGCGTCGGCGCTCTCTGCCTCACCTTCGGCCTCGACCTCGTCCTGATGGGCGCCTTCCCGCCAGATCAGCCAGGCACCGAGCAGGAACAGTGCTGCCACGACGGCTTCGAGCACCTGGCCGGGCAGCAGGCGCAGCAGCTGGCCGGCGCTGACGGCGATCACGACGTGGGTGAGGAACGCGGCCGCGATGCCGGTGAACACCCACGGCCACGGGAAGCGCGTGCCGAGCACGAGACCGGCGACGGCGCTCTTGTCGGGCAACTCGGCCACGAAGGCGAGAGCGAAGACGGTGACGATGATTCCGAGGTCGAGCACGGGGATCCTTGGCTTCGGGGCCGATCCGCCGTGCCGGGCACAAAAAAAGGACGAGCACGTCGAACCGGCAGCGGGTAGCTGGCATGGTTCGAACGTCTCGTCCGGTCACGGTCGGTGACCCCGGACACCGGGCGGCGCACCGCCAGTATGTCGACATCCGGTCGAGGGACTACTCCCGTTCGGCCTCCAGGCTAACGGCCGGACGTCCTCAGCGCACATCCGAGCCGCTTCGCGGGGACGACGCGGACAGCGACGGCGTGACGGGCCCGGGGAACACGGCGACTAGCCTGGGTGACGTGAGCCACTTCCTGGATCGGTCCGAGATCAACGACCGGCTCCGCGACATACCGGGGAACCCGTGGCGTGATGTCGACGTCAGCCCGCAGGTGGCCTCCACCAACGACGAACTCCTGCGCAGTCCGCGGCCGTGGCGCGCACTGGTGACCGACAACCAGGTCGCCGGCCGCGGCCGGCTGGACCGCACCTGGGAAGCACCGGCAGGCACGTCGAGCGCGCTGTCGGCAACCCTGCCGCTCCCGCACGACGCCACTCGGTGGGGGTGGGTCCCGCTGCTTGTCGGCGTCGCCGTACGCCGTGCGGTCCGCGACCTCACCGGCGCCTCGATCGGCCTGAAATGGCCCAACGACGTGCTCGCCCGGCCCGACGCGCGCACCCAGTGGGCCAAGCTGGCCGGCATCCTGTGCCAGGCCACCGGCGGTGCCGAACCCAGCGTGGTCGTCGGCATCGGCATCAACGTGCACCAGGCGGCGCACGAGCTGCCGGTCGAAACCGCTACCTCCCTGCACCTCATCGGGTATGACGTCCGCTGCGAAGACCTCATCGTTGCGGTCCTTCGGCAACTGGCACAGGTGCAACAGGAATGGAATGGCCCGGGAGAGGACGGCGCCTACCGCGCTGCCTGTGTCACGGTCGGCCAGCAGGTGCGGGTCGAACTGTCCGGTGACGAATCGATCACCGGTGCCGCGCTCGACATCGACGACATGGGCCGGCTGGTGGTCGACACCCCCGAGGGACCCGTCCCGCACGCGGTCGGGGACGTCATACACATCCGGCCGGGGGAGCGGGATCTGCTGCCCGAGCCCGACCCGCAGGACCGGGCGGCCTTCGTCGACGCCCTGGAGGAACGCCTGCTCGGGGCGCCGCGTTCCCTGCGCCGGGCGGACATCGCCAAGGGAGCGGGCGTCACCGCCGAGCAGACCGGCCGGCTGTGGCGTGCGCTGGGTTTCGCCAGCGCCCGCGACGAGGACGTGGTCTTCAGCGAGACCGACCGCGAAGCCGTGCGAGCGGTCGCCCGCACCGTCCGCGACGGCGAACTCGACGAGGAGACCGTGCTCGGGCTGGCCCGCGCCGTCGGCCGGTCGACCGATCGACTGGCCATGTGGTCCCTGCAGGTCATCACCGACATGGTCACCGGTCACGACGGCATGGGGGTGGACAGCAGGGTCGCGCGGCTGGCGGCCGAGCGGGCCGTCGACGTTGCTGGCGAACTGACCCCGTTGATCAGTTATGTATGGCGCCGCAAGCTGGCCGTCGCGATCTCGCGGATGATCGCCGACTCCGAGCCGGAGTCGCACATCGGCGTGATCCGGACCATCGGCTTCGCCGACCTGGTCAACTTCACCCAGCTCACCCGGCAGCTGGGCGAACGTGAACTGGCCGCATTGGTGCAGCGATTCGAGTCGCTGGCTTCCGACATCGTCGCGGTGCACGGCGGGGCCGTTGTCAAGACGGTCGGTGACGAGGTGCTCTTCTCGCACACGACCGTCGAGGGTGCGACGGCGATCGCCTTCGACCTGATCGATCAGGCTGCGGCCGACGATCTCATCCCGCGCATGCGCGTCGGGCTGGCGACCGGACGGGTGCTGGCCCGACTCGGTGACGTCTACGGCAACACGGTCAATCGGGCGAGTCGCCTGTCCGGCGCGGCCGAGCCCGGCACCGTGCTCGCCGACTCGGATGTGGCCGCCGCGCTGAGCGCACACGCCAACGTCAGAGCGGTCGCGCGAGAGGCGATCCACCTGCCCGGAATCGGACAAATCACCTCGTGGGTCCTATCCAGGCGTCCAGGAGAACTACTATCGCCACCATGACCCGTGTCTTACTGGCCGAGGACGATCCCGCAATTTCTGAGCCGCTCGCCCGTGCGCTGCGGCGCGAGGGATACACCGTCGACGTCCGTGAGGACGGGCTGGCCGCGTTGGATGGCGCCCAGAGCGGGCCGGACCTGGTGATCCTGGACCTGGGCCTGCCGTCGATCGACGGTCTCGAGGTATGTCGCCGGCTGCGCAACTCCGGCAGTTCCGTGCCGGTGTTGATCCTGACCGCCCGCGCCGACGAGGTCGACACCGTCGTCGGGCTCGACGCCGGCGCCGACGACTACGTCACCAAGCCGTTCCGCCTGGCGGAGCTGCTGGCGCGCGCCCGTGCGCTGCTGCGGCGTACCCCGCCCGAGGAGGCCGAGGCAGCACCCCTGGTGCGGCTGGACGCCGAGGCACGGCGCGCGTTCGTCGGGGACAACGAGTTGCAGCTGACGGCAAAGGAATTCGAGCTCCTGCGGGTGCTCGTCCGCGAGCAGGGCAAGGTCGTGTCCCGCGAGCAGCTGATGCACGAGATCTGGGAGACCGCCTGGCTCGGTTCGACCAAGACGCTCGACATGCACGTGTCCGTGCTGCGCCGCAAGCTCGGCGACGACGCCACCCGGCCCCGCTTCATCACCACCGTGCGCGGCGTGGGTTTCCGTTTCGAACCCACCGGCGGAAGTTAGCCCGCCTTGCGCGCCAGGCTGCTGCGGGCCGGTCCCCGCATCGCCGCACCGGCGGTGCTGCTCGTCCTGATCCCCGCGCTGGTGCTGGTGTCCGCGTGGTGGCACCGCGTGGTCCTGGTGGTCTGTGCCGCGCTCGGCGCCGCCCTGGTGTGGTGGCTGAACCGCCGGGAGGCGGACAGCACTGCGGGACCGGTCGAGGAGCTCACCCGGCGCGCTGAGCGGGCCGAGGACGGTCCGGTCATCTTCGAGCCACTGCGTAGCGGCATCGATGAGATCGACCGGATCTCACAGGTTTTCGAGGGCCGGGCGGCCGAACTGACGGCGACGCTGGCGGCTGAGCGCGAGTTCGCCTCCGACGCCAGTCACCAGCTGCGCACCCCGTTGACGGCGCTGCTGATGCGGCTGGACGAGATCTCGATCAGTGACGACATCGACCAGATCCACGAGGAGGCGACTGTCGGCATCGCCCAGGTCGAGCGGCTGACCACCGTCGTCGACAAGTTGCTGCAGCGGGCGCGAGAGACGCCCTCCGGTCCACTGCCGACGATCTCGCTGGACTCGGTGATCGCCGAGTTGCAGCGTGAATGGCAGCCGGCGTTCGCCGACGCCCGCCGCAGTGTCAAGGTGAGCGGTGAGCGCGGCCTGCAGGTCGTCGCCAGCCGCAGCGGTCTGTCCCAGATCCTGGCCACCCTGCTGGAGAACACCCTTCAGCACGGCACCGGCACGGTCGAGGTGATGGCCCGCCGCAACGGTCCCTCCGTCGTCGTCGAGGTCAGCGATCAGGGCAAGGGCGTCGATGCGGCGATCGCCCCGCACATCTTCAAGCGCCGGGTCACCACGGGCGGCACCGGACTCGGCCTCGCGCTCGCTCGTGACCTGGCCGGCGCCAACGGCGGCCGACTGGAACTGCGCAGCGCGCAGCCGGCGGTCTTCGCGTTGTTCCTGTCCGAGGGTGAGGCGGCGCCGTCGGCGCTGCCACGACACGGCAACTGACGCCGCCGGCGTCGGCCGCCGGCGTCGGCCGCCGGATCAGCGCAGCATCAGTGCGGCTCGCCCTGCAACGGCTCGGTCACTGCCTGACCGGCCGGCTCCCGGGTGAGCGGCTCGTTGCGGAACACCAACTGCTTGTAGGCCCAGAAGCGGATGATCGTGCCCAGGCCGATGCCGAACATCGCATTGAAGTTGAGCCAGAACCTGCCGTTCAGGCCGAGCACGTAGTGCGCGAACGCCACCCACAGCACCGAGACCGCCAGTGCGATGCCGTTGACGACGAAGAACAGCACCACCTCGTGGTGCACCGGCCGGTTGCGCCGATGGCGGAAGGTCCAGTACCGGTTGCCGATCCAGGCGAACAGGGTGGCGACGGTGCCGCTGATGATCTTGGCCGTGGTCACCTTGGTGGGCATCGGTCCGGCAATCAACAGGTTGTACAGACCCAGGTCGATGATGATGTTGATGACGCCGATCACGCCGAACTTGGCCAGCTCGCGCCACAGCGAGCGGACCAGCTCGACCAATCTCGCCCCCATCACGTCTTTCAGCCTACGGGTCCGGGCCTGATGATGGGCTGTGAGGGCTCGCTAGGGTATGCAAGTGACTTCCCCAAGGCGTGCTCCGGGCGGCTTCCCTGTGGTCGGCATCATCGGCGGCGGCCAGTTGGCCCGCATGTGCCAGCCGCCGGCGGTCAATCTGTCCCTCACTCTCAACGTGTTGTCCGAGGGGCCGGACGCCGCGGCGGCGCTGGTCGTGCCCTCGGCGCCGGTCGGCTCGCACCTCGAGATCGACGACGTGCTGGCGTTCGCGAAGGAGTGCGACGTGGTCACCTTCGACCACGAACACGTGCCCGCCGACGTGCTGCAGGCCTTGGTGGCGACCGGGGTGCCGGTGCACCCCAAACCCGAAGCGCTGCGCTTCGCCCAGGACAAGGTCGCGATGCGGGAACGGTTGACCGCCTTGGGTCTTCCGTGCCCGGCGTGGGCGACGGTGCACGACGAGGCGGAGCTGGCTGCGTTCGGTGATCTGCACGGCTGGCCGGTGGTGCTCAAGACGCCACGCGGCGGGTATGACGGCAAGGGCGTGCGGGTGATCGACGCCGCACCGGAGGCCGCCGACTGGTTCGCACGGGGCGGCGCGTTGCTCGCCGAGGAGTGTGTGCCGTTCAGTCGTGAACTGGCGGTCCTCGTCGCCCGCAGCCCCTCGGGCCAGGCCGCGGTCTGGCCCATCGTGCAGACCGTCCAGACCGACGGCATCTGCACCGAGGTGCTGGCGCCCGCGCCCGGCCTCGATCCCTCGCTGGCGGCGGACGCGTCGCAGACCGCGCTGCGGCTCGCCGGTGAGCTGGACATCACCGGCGTCTTCGCCGTCGAGATCTTCGAGATCCCCGGCACGGACGGCAGCGCGCCGTCATACGTCGTCAACGAGCTGGCGATGCGTCCGCACAACAGCGGTCACTGGACCATCGACGGGTCGGTGACCTCGCAATTCGAGCAGCATCTGCGAGCGGTGCTCGACCTGCCGCTCGGGGACGTCGGCCCGCGCGCGACGTGGACCGTGATGGGCAACGTGCTCGGCGGCGACTACGACCAGCTCTACCCGGCCTACCGGCACCTGCTCGCGCGTGACCCGGGCCTGAAGATCCACCTCTACGGCAAGGGCGTGCGGCCCGGGCGCAAGATCGGGCACGTCAATGTGTATGGCGACGACCTGGAGGACCTGCGAGCGCGTGCCCGGCATGCCGCCGACTACCTGGAAGGGACAGTGACCGAATGAGTGCCCCCGTTGTCGGCATCGTGATGGGCAGCGACTCCGACTGGCCGGTGATGCGTGCGGCGGCCGAGGCGCTCGAGGGGTTCGGCGTCCCCTACGAAGCCGACGTGGTGTCCGCGCACCGCATGCCGGCCGAGATGATCGCCTATGGCGAACAAGCCGCCGCACGCGGCATCCGGGTGATCATCGCCGGCGCCGGCGGAGCCGCCCATCTGCCCGGGATGCTGGCCTCCGTGACGACACTGCCGGTGATCGGTGTGCCGGTCCCGCTCGCATACCTCGACGGCATGGACTCGCTGTTGTCGATCGTGCAGATGCCCGCCGGTGTCCCGGTGGCGACGGTCTCGATCGGCGGCGCGCGCAACGCGGGCCTGCTGGCGGCCCGGATCCTGGCCTGCGCTCCGGGTGCCGAGGGCGAGCGGCTGCGGTCGGCGATGTCCGACTTCCAGGTCGAGCTGCGCGACCAGGCGCACGCCAAGGGCGCTGCGCTGCGGGCAGAGGTCGCCGGCGACTAGCTGTCGCTGCCGAACAGGTCTCTGGTGTAGACCTTTTCGGCGACATCAGCCAATTCCTCGGTGCGCCGGTTCGCGACGATGAGGTCGGCCTCGCGTTTGAGCTCGGTCAGGTCGTGGGTGACGCGGGAGCCGTAGAACGTCTCGGCGTCCAGCTCCGGTTCGTAGACCAGCACCTCGACACCCTTGGCCTTGATCCGCTTCATGATGCCCTGCACGCTGCTGGCGCGGAAGTTGTCCGATCCGGACTTCATGATCAACCGGTGGATCCCGACCACCTTGGGACCGTGCGCCAGGATGTCGCGGGCGACGAAGTCCTTGCGGGTCGTGTTGGCCGAGACGATCGCGCTGATCAGCGTCTGCGGCACTTCCTGGTAATTGGCCAGCAACTGCTTGGTGTCCTTGGGCAGGCAGTAGCCGCCGTAACCGAACGACGGATTGTTGTAGTGCTTGCCGATCCGCGGGTCGAGGCCGACGCCCTCGATGATCTGCCGGGTGTTGAGACCGTGCAGCGAGGCGAACGTGTCCAGCTCGTTGAAGTAGGCGACCCGCATGGCCAGGTAGGTGTTGGCGAAGAGCTTGATCGCCTCGGCCTCGGTCGATTCGGTCAACAGCACCGGTATGTCGGTGTCCTCCGCCGCCACGACCAACAGGTCCGCGAAACGCCGGGCGCGGTCGCTGATCTCGCCGACCACGATCCGCGACGGATGCAGGTTGTCGTAGAGGGCCTTGCCCTCGCGCAGGAACTCTGGTGAGAACACGACGTTATCGGTGCCCAGCCGCTTGCGCACGTCGGTGGTGAACCCGACCGGGATGGTGGACTTCACGATCATGGTCGCGGTCGGGTTGAGCTGCGCCACGTCGGCGATGACCCCTTCGACGGTCGAGGTGTCGAAGTAATTGGTGTCCGGGTCGTAGTCGGTGGGTGTGGCGATGATCACGAATTCGGCTCCGTCATACGCCTGCTGCTTGTCGAGCGTGAAGTCCAACGACAGCTGACGATGCGCCAGGTGGTCCTCGATCTCGGGGTCGCTGATCGGGCTGCGGTGCTGTTGCAACAGCGCGATCCGGTCGGCATCGATGTAGAAGGCCGTCACGTCGGCGAAGCCGACGAGCAGTACGGCCATCGACAGCCCGACGTACCCGGTGCCGACTACGGTGATCCTGGTGCGCGTTGACATGGCGCTCACGCTACCGGCTGCCTGTCGCATGCAGGCCCGCAACCCGAGAGGACCACGAGAGTCGATGAAGTTCGGACTGTTCATTCCGCAGGGCTGGCGCTACGACCTGGTGGGCATCGACCCCGCCCGGCACTGGGAGGTGATGAGCGCCGTCGTACGGCACGCCGACAGCAAGCCGGCCTGGGAGTCGGTGTGGGTCTACGACCACTTCCACACCACACCGGAACCGTCCCATGAGGCGACCCACGAGGCATGGTCGTTGATGGCCGGGTTCGCCGCCATCACCTCCCGCGTGCGGCTCGGGCAGATGTGCACGTGCATGAGCTACCGCGAGCCGACCTATCTGGCCAAGGTCGCCGCGACGATCGACCACATCAGCGGCGGACGCATCGAGATGGGCATCGGCGGCGGCTGGTACGAGCACGAATGGCGTGCCTACGGTTACGGATTCCCTTCTGCCGGTGAACGATTGGGCCGCCTCCGGGAAGGCGTCGAGATCTTCCGGCAGATGTGGACGACCGGCTCGGCCACGCTCGACGGCAAGCACTACCAGGTCGACGGGGCGCTGTGCTTCCCGCAGCCGCTGCAGACCACGAGCCCCGCGAACCGGATCCCGATCTGGGTGGCCGGCGGCGGTCCGAAGGTCACCCTGAAGATCGCGGCCCAGTACGCCGACTACACCAACTACTTCGGTGACCCGGAGCAGTTCGCGGCCAAGACCGAGATCCTGCGGGGACACTGCCGGGATGTCGGCCGCGATTTCGACGAGATCACGCTGACCGGCAACACCAACGTGGTGATCGCCGACAACGCGGCGGAGCTGGACGACAAGCTGAGCGCGATCGGCGCACGGATGGTCGCCGGCGGTATGTCGGAGGCCGACGCCACCGCGCACGTGGAAGGTTCCCTGCGCGACCAGGCGACGGTCGGCACCGCGGAGCAGGTCGCCGAGGCGCTGCAGCAGATGCAGCAGGCGGGTCTGTCCTACGCGATCACCTACTTCCCGGACGCGGCATACGACCTGGGCACCATCGAGCGTTTCGAACGCGAGATCATTCCGCAGCTGGCCTGACGGATAACCGCCAGGCCCCGGTCCGCGTCGCAATAGTCTCGCCGGCACCACCGGGAACTGCTACACATCGGCTGTGCGCAGGTGCGGAGGCTGCGCCGTCCGGTGGCGGGAGGTGCACGATGCGGGTCGCGACGACGTTCGAGACTGTCGCCCGGACACGGGATGGCCACGCGCCCTCGCCCGACACCGACGAGCTGCGCCGGCTGCGCCACGCGCTCGGCGGGGCGGCTCGGCCGTTGGCCGGCCTGGAGTTCTGGCAGGACGACGACGCCTGGTGCATGTTCTCGGGCATCGACAATGTCGACTACAACCTGGCGATGCTCGGCGGACCGCACGCCGCGGTCCGGGCCGAGCAAGTGCTCGAAGCGGTGGCCCGACACCGGATCCCGGCCATGGTGTTCCTGCCGCCCGGTGCGGAGGTCGCTGCCGACGTGCTCGCCGCGGCCGGCTGGTCCCACGTGCGCGACGTGCCGTTCATGCGGCAGCACGCCCACCGGTGTGATCGCGATCCGAACGTCCGGGAGTTGACGCTGGACGACATACCGGCCGCGCGTGCCTGCGTGATGGACGCGTTCGGCGGGCCCGAGAGTCTGGGCCGGGCCTTGTTCAACGAGACGGTGCTCAGCCGCGACGACACATGCGGCTGGGGCATCTTCCACCCCGACGGCGAACTGGTCGGCTGCGGCCTCGGCACCATCGGGCCGGGCGCCTTGTGCGCGTGGGGGATGGGGGTGCGTCCGTCGCGGCGCCGCAGTCGCGCCGCCCTGTCGCTGGTGCAGTTCGGCCTGGACGCCGCGGCCCGCTTCGAGCCACCGCGCCCGGTACTCTTCAACGCCACCGAGGCGGGGGAGCGGTTGCACACCGCACTCGGCGCCGAAGTGCTCGAGCGGTGGCAGTTGTGGACCCGCAGGCGGTGGGTGCTGGGCTGACTCGTGGTGGAATGAGTGCCGAACCCGCACCATTGTTACCGACGAGTAGGATTTCGACCGTGAGTGCTGACAACGACTTCGACCTGTTCAAGATCTCCGAGGACCACGAGGCGCTGCGGGAAGCCGTGCGGGCCGTCGCCGAGGACAAGATCGCGCCGCACGCCGCCGAGGTGGACCAGAAGAGTGAGTTCCCGCGCGCGGCACTGGACGCGCTGGTCGCGTCGGACTTCCACGCCCCGCACATCGCCGAGGAGTACGACGGCGTGGGCGCCGACGCGCTGGCGACCTGCATCGTGATCGAGGAGGTCGCACGGGTGTGCGCGTCGTCGTCGCTGATCCCGGCGGTCAACAAGCTCGGCTCGATGCCGGTCATCCTCGCGGCCAACGACGAGATCAAGCACAAGTACCTCCCGCCGGTCGCCCGCGGCGAGGCGATGTTCTCCTACGGCCTGTCCGAGCGAGAGGCCGGCTCCGACACCGCCTCGATGCGCTGCAGGGCGACCCAGGACGGCGACGAGTTCGTGCTCAACGGGCAGAAGTCATGGATCACCAACGCCGGGGAGTCGCAGTTCTACACGGTGCTGGCCGTCACCGACCCCGACGGCGAGCGCGGTCGCAACATCAGTGCCTTCGTGGTGGAGAAGTCCGACGCCGGCTTCGATTTCGGGGAGAAGGAGCGCAAGCTCGGCATCAAGGGCTCCCCGACCCGCGAGCTGCACTTCGACAACTGCCGCATCCCGGCCGACCGGATGATCGGCGACCGCGGCGAGGGGCTGAAGATCGCGCTGCGCACGCTGGACCACACGCGGGTCACGATCGGCGCGCAGGCCGTCGGCATCGCGCAGGGCGCGCTCGACTACGCGCTCGGCTACGTCAAGGAGCGCAAGCAGTTCGGCAAGGCCATCGCCGATTTCCAGGGCCTGCAGTTCATGCTCGCCGACATGGCGATGAAGCTCGAGGCGGCCCGTCAGATGGTGTATGTCGCGGCGGCCAAGTCCGAGCGCGGCGACGCCGACCTGCCGTTCTTCGGCGCGGCGGCCAAGTGCTACCCCTCGGACGTCGCGATGGAGGTCACCACCGACGCCGTCCAGTTGCTCGGCGGTGCCGGTTACGTCGTCGACCACCCGGTCGAGCGAATGATGCGCGACGCGAAGATCACCCAGATCTACGAGGGCACCAATCAGATCCAGCGCATGGTGATGGCGCGCCAGCTGCTCAAGGGCAAGTAGGCCCGGCGAGCCCGGGTCACGAACCCGTCGTGGGGGCGGTCACCGGCCGGTCGTTGTTCAGGTCGTCGAAGAGCTGGAGCGCGCGCGTCTTGTCCCACAACACCGCCGACTGCCCGGCGACGAAGTAGTTGGGGTTGGCGATCGGCACCTGCACCGACACGCCGCCGTTGCTGATGCCCTTGAGCGCCCACATGATCTTCAGCGCCTGGATCGGCGACATGCCCTTGTCGACCGCGACGCCCTTGGCGCCGGCGCTGCCGATGCTCTTCAGCTTCCACGGCAGGAGCAGGTTGCTCGGGCTGGCGATCTTCTTCATCAGTGCCCCGAGGAACTCCCGCTGGTGTTCGGCGCGGGCCAGGTCGCCGGTGGCGAAGGCGTGCCGGGACCGCACATAGCCCAACGCGTTCTTGCCGTCGAGGACCTGGCAGCCCTTCTTGAGGTTGATGTGGGCGTCCTTGTCGTTGACGTCCTGCTTCAGGCACATGCGGACACCGCCGACGGAGTCGACGACGCCGGCGAACCCGCCGAATCCGATCTCCATGTAGTTGTCCATGCGCAGGCCGGACGCCTGCTCGATGGTCTGCACCAGCAGCTTCGGGCCGCCGATGGTGAAGGCGGAGTTGATCTTGCCCTGGCCGTGGCCGGGGATGCTCACCCAGGAGTCGCGGGGGAAGCTGACCAGTGTCGGCTTCCCACTGTCCGGCATGTGCAGCACCATGATCGAGTCGGTGCGCCCGGTGCCGCCGCCCACGCTGCTGCCGCCGGTGCCCAGGGCGCGGCCCTGTGCGCTGGTGAGCCCGGCCCGCGAGTCGGAGCCGACCAGCAGGACGTTGGTGCCCTTGCCGCCGGCCGGTCGGTTGCCGCTGGGCAACGCGTCGACCTTGGTGACCTTGCCCCAGGCGGACAGGCCGGCCCAGACCAGCAGGCCGATCCACAGCGCGATGATCAGCACGATCACGATCAGCACGCGCAGCCAGGTGCGCTTGCGCCGTCTCGGACGCGCCGGGCGTGCCGGGCGTGCCGGGCGCTGCGGGCCTCTGGGCCCACGCGGGCCGGCCGGCATCATCCGGGTCGAGTCGCCACCCGGCTGGGCGGCGGACGCGGCGCTGTGCGGGGCGGTGCTGCGCGGGCCGGGGAGCCGGGCGCCACCGCTGCGGTCCGCGCGGACGGGAATCTCCTGCGGCTCCTGCGCCGGTTGACGGCGCGGCCGAACGGGCCCGCTGCCGCCCTTGCGGGTGTCGATGGTGATCGGCTCGTCGTCGTCTGGCACCGCACGAGGGTAACCCGGCTGCATGGGTGCCACTGTGGATGCGACGTGTAATCTGCCTCGCGTGCCAGCACCCGGACCGCATTCGACCGACGGCGTTTCGGTGATCATGCCGATCCTCGACGAGGAGCGGCATCTGGCCGAATCCGTGACCGCCATACTGCGGCAGGAACTGCCGTGCCCGGTCGAGGTGATCCTCGCGCTCGGCCCGTCGACGGACCGCACGGACGATGTCGCGGCGCACCTGCACGCCGACGACGACCGGGTGAAGCTGGTCCCCAATCCCACCGGACGCACCCCCGACGCGCTCAACGCCGCGATCGCGGCGTCGTCATACGACGTGGTCGCCCGGGTGGACGGGCACGGCATCCTGTCCGACGGCTACCTGGCCACGGCGTTGCGCGTGTTGGCGCAGACCGGTGCCGCCAACGTGGGCGGCATCATGGACGCCGAGGGCACCACCGACTTCGAGCGGGCCGTGGCGGTGGCCATGAAGTCCAAGATCGGCGTGGGCGGGGTCAAGTTCAAGCTCGGCGGGCGGCCCGGCCCGGCCGAGACGGTCTATCTCGGCGTCTTCCGGCGCTCCTGGCTGCGCCGCGTCGGCGGGTACGACGCGCGCTTCACGCGTGCCCAGGACTGGGAGATGAACTTCCGGCTGCGTGACGCCGGCGGCATCGTGTGGTTCACCCCGGAGCTCAAGGTCACCTACCGGCCGCGCGGGTCGTTCCGGACCCTGGCCCGCCAGTACAAGCAGTACGGCCAGTGGCGCCGGGTGGTCGCCCGCCGCCACAGGGGTTCGATCAACGCCCGGTACCTCGCGCCGCCCACCGCACTGGCCGCGATCGCCGTCGGCGCGGTCGGCGGTTTCGTATGGCGCCCGCTGTGGGCGATCCCGGCCGGCTACCTCGGCGCGGTGACGGTCGGCGGTGCGGTCATCTCGGCCGGATCCGACCCGGCGGTCCGGTGGCGGGTGCCGCCGGTGCTGGCGACCATGCACCTGGCCTGGGGTTACGGCTTCCTGACCAGCCGGATCCGGCTGGAGGACTGAAACCTCAGACCAGGTCGGCGCCGGTTGCCGCGCGTACGTCGTCCTGGGTGACGCCGGGTGCGGTCTCGACCCGTCGTAGGCCCTCGGGTGTCACGTCGATGACGGCGAGGTCGGTGATGATGCGCTGGACGACGCGCTGGCCAGTCAGCGGCAGGGTGCACTCGGTGACGATCTTGGGTGTGCCGTCCTTGGCGACGTGCTCCATCAGCACGATGACCTTGCTGGCGACGTGTACCAGGTCCATGGCACCGCCCATGCCCTTGATCATCTTGCCGGGGATGGTCCAGTTGGCGATGTCGCCGGCGACCGACACCTGCATGGCGCCCAGGATCGCGGCGTCGATCTTGCCGCCGCGGATCATCCCGAAGCTGGTCGCGGAGTCGAAGATCGTGGCTCCGCGGCGGAGGGTGACGGTCTCCTTGCCGGCGTTGATCAGGTCCGGGTCGACCTGGTCCGCCGTCGGGTACGCGCCGACCCCCAGCAGGCCGTTCTCGGACTGCAGCACCAGTTCGACGTCGTCGGGCACGTAGTTGGGCACCAGTGTCGGCAGCCCGATGCCGAGGTTGACGTAGTCGCCGTCGGACAGTTCGCGCGCGGCGCGGGCAGCCATCTCGTGGCGGGTGAGCGCCATCAGTCGGCCTCCCTCGTGGTGGTCTTCTCGATGCGCTTGTCTGCGGCCTGCTCGGCGGTCAACGGCACCACGCGGTGCACGTAGATGCCGGGCAGGTGGATCTGGTCGGGGTCCAGCTCGCCGGGGTCGACCAGCTGCTCGACCTCGGCGATGGTGATCTTGCCGGACATGGCGCACAGCGGGTTGAAGTTGCGGGCCGACTGATGGAAGACCAGGTTGCCGTGCCGGTCGCCCTTGGCGGCGCGCACCAGGCCGTAGTCGGCCACGATCGAGGTCTCCAGCACATACGGCTTGCTGGTGCCGGCGACGTCGAAGTCGCGAGTCTCCTTCACCGGTGACGCGACCGCGACCGTGCCGTCGGCGGCGTACCGCCACGGCATCCCGCCGTCGGCGATCTGGGTGCCGACCCCGGTGGCGGTGTAGAAGGCCGGTATGCCGGCGCCGCCGGCGCGCAGCTTCTCCGCGAGCGTGCCCTGCGGGGTCAGCTCGACCTCCAGTTCACCCTGCAGGTATTGCCGCGCGAACTCCTTGTTCTCACCCACGTATGACGCGATGATCCGCCGGATCCGCTTGTCGCGCAGCAGGATCCCGAGCCCCCAGTCGTCCACGCCACAGTTGTTGGAGATGACCTCCAAGTCCGTGGTGTCCGTCTGGTGCAAGGCGTGGATCAGCACGCTGGGAATGCCACACAGGCCGAAACCGCCGACGGCAAGGGATGCCCCGGACGGTATGTCGGCCACGGCTTCGGCTGCCGAGGAGACGACTTTGTCCATGTGACGGACATTACAAGACCGGATCACAGCACCAGGTCGACGGCCTCCGAAGCGCTGCGGTCGGCGCGGGTCTGCTCGTCGGCATCACGCAGCACGACCACGGAGCAGCCGCGACCGATCAGGCCGGCGACGACCACCGGCACCCGGTGCGTCGGGACATCGGCGAGCAGCACCCGGCCACCGGGCTGGCCCACGGTGGTGCTGAGGTCGGCGTACGTGGCCGGATCGGTGCCGGCAACGGCCTCCTGGTCCTCGTCCACGAACCCGACGGGAGCAGGCATCACGTCCGGCATCGCCTGCAGCGGACTGGCCGCCAGCGCAGCGGCCGGCTCGACCAGATCGGCCGAGGGATCGGCGCCCGCGTCGAGACTGACACAAGCGTCGGCGTCGGTGCTCGCGGTCACCGTCAGCCCTCGCGTCCATGCCGCGAGGGTCCAGTAGATGGCCCGCCAGTGGTCGGCCGGCAGATCCAGCCGGACCAGGTCGCCCGGTGTGAGCGCCATCTCCGACTCCAGCCAGTTCGCAGCCTTGGCAACCCAATTGGCCAGCGTCTTGCCGGACAGGTCGATCCGCTCGGCCCGGCCGTCGTCATACCAGGTCAGCCGCGGGCGCGACAGGTCGCCGGCCAACAATGCGGCGCGAAGTTCATCGGAGTTCACCTGATGAGCGTAGTCGCGCCGTTACCTGCCGCCGCCTGTCGTCGTCTCCGGTTAGAGTCGAAGGGTGAAGGTCCACTCCACGGCTGCTGCTCGCATCTCCGGTTCTCCCGCGGTGCAACGTGTCGTCGGCCGCGCCCGGCAGGCCGCCAAGGACACCGCCGCCAAACTTCCGCACCCCGCCGAGCAGAAGGTCTCGCTGCGCGCCGCCGACTTCAGCGGCGTGCGCACCACCGGTCTGCTGCTGGACGGCGACGAGGCGCGCCTCGCCCGCAAGGCCGCCCGCCGGCTCGGCCTCGCCCGCACCCTGGACGACACCAGCGCATGGGCCGCCTTCGGTGCGCGGGCCGCGCTGCTGCGTGTCGTCGACGACGGCCGCCGGCACTCGGTGGTCGTCGACACCGCGGGCCCGCGGTCGGTCTTCTCCCGCTGGGTGACCAGGATCGGCTTCGCACCGCTGGGCATCGACGTGATGCGCCCCGACGTGGTCGGCACGGACATCGACCCGGGCTCGGTCGACCTGGTGGTCCGCCTGCACCCGCACTCCAGCGACCCGGCCACCGTCGACGAGGACCTCGCCCGGGGCACCGCTGCGTTGCGGCGCGGGGGGTTGATCATCGTCTCGCTGCGGCTCGGCCCCCGCGATGCAGGTGGCGTCGCCGTCGCCGACGTGCGGTCACTGGTCGCCCGCGCCGACGAGCAGGGGCTGTCGCTGGTCGGTGACCTGGCGCTCGAGGAAGGCCGACAGGCCAACACCGTCGCGGCAGGGGAGAGCGGCAACTTCGGGCTGGCATTGCTGACCTTCCGCCGGCGTTGACCACCCCGGCAGCGGTCACCGCCGACTTCGCGCCGGGACGTCCGGTCCCGTTCGGCGCGATCCTGGCGACCTACCGTCGCGGCTCGGGCGATCCGACGTTCCATGCTGCGCCGGATGCCGTATGGCGCACGGCGCGCACCCCGGACGGTCCGGTCACGCTCCGGCTGCACCGGGAGCCGGCGCCGGAGGGCGACCGGATCGTCGCACGGGCCTGGGGTCCCGGGGCCGACTGGGCACTGACCGGCCTGCCGGAGCTGCTCGGAGCGGCGGACGACCCGACGGGGTTCCGGGTCCGGCATCCCGTGCTGGAGCGCGTCGCGCGGGAGCAGCAGCACTGGCGGGTGGCCCGCTCCGGGCTGGTGCTGGACAGCCTGCTCCCGGCGATCATCGAGCAGCGGGTCACCGGGAAGCAGGCGTTCGGCGCCTACCGGCAGCTGGTTCGGCGCTACGGGGAGCCGGCACCCGGCCCGGCGGAGGCCATCGCCGCACTCCGGCTGATGGTCGCGCCGGACATCGCCGGGTGGCGCCGCATCCCCTCCTGGGAGTGGTTGCGCGCCGGTGTCGACGGGCAGCGCGCGGACACCGTGCAACGCGTTTTGCAGGTCGCGCCCCGGCTGGCCGAATGCTGCGCCATCCCACGCGAAAAGGCTTGGCAGCGCTTGCGATCCATCCCCGGCGTGGGTGTGTGGACGGCGGCCGAGACGATGCAGCGTGCGGCCGGGGACGCCGACGCGGTCAGCTTCGGCGACTACCACGTGGCCAAGGACATCGGCCACGCCCTGACCGGAGCACCGGTCGACGACCTGGAGCTGGCAGCGCTGCTGCGTCCGTATGCCGGGCACCGTTACCGCGTGCAATACCTGGTGATGGCCGGGCGTCTCGGCGCGCCGCGGCGTGGCCCCCGGCTCGCCGTACCGACGCACCTGCCCGGCTGAAGCTCACTGGTGGACGGTAGGGGCAGACAGGAGTAGGTCTCAGTCCGGCACGCTGATGGTGACGCCGGCCCCGTCCTGGCGGCCGCGGCAGGCGAGGCGCTCACCGGCGAGGGCGACCTCCAGGCGAGCCCAGACCCGCCCGAGCGCCACCGGGTCCGCACCGTGCAGTCGCAGCAGCACCGAGCCGTCGACGGACTCGGAGGTGTCGACCGACACCGGGTCGCCGCTGGCGAGCGCGACGCGGACCGCGCGCGCCGCGCGTGCGGCGGACGGCTCCGGCGCGACGGACTCGAGACCGACCTGCACCGCCAGGACGGTGCCGGGATCGACACCCAGCGCCGCCCGCACGGCCTCGGCGCGCCCCAGGCCGAACCAGTCCGTCGGGGCGGGGGGCCCCACCCCGCCCGTGCCCCGCCCCGCGGCGGCGCAGTCCCGAGGGGAGAGCCCGGACACCACGGCCACCGGGACCCGGTCGATCTTGCCCTTCACCAGGTCCGCCGCTGCGGCGACCTCGTCGGCGATGTTGCGGATGGTGACCGCGAGGTCACGGCCCGCGGTGTCGGGCAGACCGCGCAGATCGTCCACCGGTCGCAGGCCGGCGGCGCCGAGCGCGAAGTCGGTCAGTCCGGCCCGCCAGGCCCGGCCGGAGGTGTCGGACAGCACGACCGCGAAGTCGGCTGCGCGGTGCAGCAGCGCGGCGATCTCGCGGCGCAGCCGGCGCGCGACCCGGTCGGCGTCCCGGGGGAGCAGCAGGAGCCGCTCGTCGTCCGAGTTGGACGCATCGATGCCGGCACCTGCCATCACCGGCCCGGCCGCCGCGTGCACCACCCGGGTGACACCGGTCTCGGTGGCGCGTTCGGCGACGACGGCGCGGGACTCCTGCAGCACCAGCTCGGCGCGATCGACGCCCGGAGCGGCATACAGCCCGAGCCACTTGGAGACGATCTTGCTGGTGACCACGACGACGTCACCGGTCGCCAGGTGCGGGCTCAGGAGCTCGGCGAGCAGTGCCGGCAGGTCCGTCTCGGGCGTCACCTCGGCAGCGAAGCCGACGGGACGGATCGCGATCATCGGCGCAGCGAGAGACCGAGTTCGACTGCCTCCGATGCCATGTCGGCGGCGGCGTCGATGTCGGTCATCAGCAGCGGCACGGCGCGCACGCTCACCTCGGCGCCGGCCATGGCCGCTTCGTCGGCCTTGTCCACCAGCCAGCCGTCGAGGAAGTCGGCATAGAGCCCGGCGACGCCGTCCGGTGTCACCGGCACCCCGATCGCCGACAGGCAGGCGTCCGCGTGACCGCGCACCGGCGCACCGCCGACGAGTGGGCTGACGCCGACGACCGGCGCGGTCGTGCCGCGCATCGCATCGCGCACGCCGGGCACCGACAGGATGATGCCGATGGAGACCACCGGGTTGCTCGGTGGCAGGAGCACCAGATCGGCGGTGCGGATCGCGTCGAGCACTCCGGGCGCGGCCGCTGCCTGGTTGAGCCCCGCGACGACGAACCGCTTGGCCGGCAGCGCGGCCTGATGCTGCACCCACCACTGCTGGAAGTGGATGGCGCGCTCGCCATCGCCCGCACCGTCGGGGTCGTCCACCACGACGTGGGTCTCGACGGGGGTGTCGGTCATCGGCAACAGCGTGACGCCCTGGTCGGGCAGTCCCCAGCGTGCGGCGAGCCGTTCGACGACGGCGCTGAGCGTCATACCCTGGCCCAGCCACTGGCTGCGCGCGATGTGCGTGCCGAAGTCGCGGTCGCCGAGCCCGAACCACTGGGGCTGTGCGCCGTATGCCGCGAGCTCGCCTTGCACCACGAAGGATTCGTCCGCCCGGCCCCAGCCCTGCCCCTCGTGGACGCCACCGCCCAGCGTGTAGAGGAGAGTGTCGAGGTCCGGGCACACGCGCAGTCCGAAGAGGGTGATGTCGTCGCCGGTGTTGCCGATGACCGTCAGCGAGTGCGGGCCGTCGCTGCGGCGGGACAGGTGATGCAGGAGGCCGCGCAGGAATCGGGCTCCGCCGACCCCTCCGGCGAGAGCGGTGATGCGCATCCGTCCATCGTCGCACGGGCGCGCCGCGCGCCGCCGGGCGTGTCCCCGGGCCGGCCGGGGCCCCGCGACGGGACGGTCGCGAAAACCGTTGCCGCTACGGAGGACTGCGAACGGTAGCAACCGACTCCCGGGCTTGACGTATCGGAATGACACGCGTGTAATTAGCTCCGTCAGGTCATGCAGACGGATGAGGAGGAGCCGTGCAGGAGTTCACTGTCTTGACCTTCTTGCACGAGGGGCTCGAGCAGGAAGACGAAGAGACTGCGCTGTCGTGGCAGGAGCGTGCGCTGTGCGCACAAACCGACCCCGAGGCGTTCTTCCCTGAAAAGGGTGGATCCACCCGTGAGGCCAAGAAGGTCTGCATCGGGTGCGAGGTCAAGGCCGAGTGCCTCGAATACGCCCTCGCGCACGACGAACGCTTCGGGATCTGGGGCGGTCTGTCGGAGCGTGAGCGACGCAAGCTGAAGAAGCGGGCGGTCTGACCACGACGCACGCCCGGCCCACCCGGCACGCAGCCGAGCTGACCAGTGCCGGGTTCTTGGCGACCGACGACGACCTCGTCGAGCTCGCCGTCACCGCCCTGCTGGTGGTGCAACACGGCGATCACCCGCGACTCCTCGACACCCTGCAGGCGCTCGTCTCCTCCGCGCGCCGACCCGACCGGCTGATCGTCATCGATGCCACACCCGGCCGGGACCTGCCCGGCATGCTCGCCGATCACCCCGATGTCGCCCGTGCCGACTGGGCGATGTCGGTGGTCACCGTGCCGCCGGGCACGCCGTTCGCGGAGATCGTCGACACCGCCGTCACCGCGATGCCCGAGCCCGGCGAGGACGCCGTCGTCGCCCTGCGTCCCAGACGGCGGGCGCGCAAGCGCCCGGTGCGCCCACGAGACCGCGACGAGTGGCTGTGGCTGCTGCACGAGGACAGCGCCCCCCACCCCGATGCTCTTGCCGAGCTGGTCACGGTGGCCGCGGGCAGCGACCGGATCGGCATCGCCGGCTGCAAGATCCTGGACAGTGGCAACCCCACCCGGTTGGTCAACGTCGGCATCGACCTGACCCGCACCGGCCGGCACGTCGGCTCCCGGATGCAGGGTGAGCCCGACCAGGGCCAGCACGACAACCGCCGGGACGTCCTCGGCGTGAGCAGCGCCGGCATGCTGATCCGGCGTGACGTCTACCTCGGCCTGGGCGGTTTCGACCCCGCGTTCGACGGTGACGGTGACGGTCTCGACCTGTCCTGGCGCGCCCACCTCGTCGGCCGGCAGGTCATCGTCGTACCCGCCGCCCGCGCGCACCAGGAGCTGGTCGGCAAGGACAGCGACGTCGACCGCCCCGCGCCGCGCGGTGCCCGCACCTTGCGCCGGCACCGCCAGGTGGCGCTCGCCCGGTGCTCGCTGCTGGGACTGCCGTTCATGGCGTTGTGGGTCCTCCTCAGCTGCACCGTCCTCGGCGTGGTGATGTTGCTGCTCAAGCGGCCCCGGCGGTCCTTCGCCGAGTTCGCGCAGGCGACCGCCCCGTTGGGCATCTTCCGGATCATCGGTGCGCGCTGGCGGTTCGTGGGCCGTGCCACGACCCGGCGTCGCAACCTGCGCACCCTCTTCGTGCCGTGGCGCGAGGCGCTGGATCACGCCCTGGGCACCCTCGGCGACGCGATCACCTTGGAGCCGTCGCGCAACGACATACCCGCCACGACACCGGTGGAGACGGGACCGGTCGCCGACGACGCCGAGCCGATGCCGGCACCGGTCGCCGGACGCGGCAACGTGCTGCACAACCCGGGGCTGTGGGCGGTGCTCGCCCTGCTGGTGGCCGCCGGATTCTGCTGGCGCGACCTGATCACCGGGGGAGCGCTGCGGGGCACCGGCAACGGTCTGGTCGGCGGCGCACTGCAACCTTTCACCACCGATGCCGCCGGCGTATGGCGGATGTGGCGCGACGCCTGGACCGGGCCGGGGCTGGGCGCCGCAGGCACCCCCACGCCCTACCTGGTGCTGCTCGCACCGCTCGCCTGGGTCGCCCAGCAGGTGCCCGGCGTCCACGGTTCCGCATCGGCAGCCGCAGTCGTGACCTGGCTGCTGGTGCTGGCGATGCCGCTGTCCGGTGCGGTCGCCTACCGGGCCGGTCGCAGCGCCACGCACGCCCGCTGGCCGCGCGCCGCGGCGGCGCTGGCCTGGGCGACGCTGCCGACGCTGACCACGGCGGTCGCCGCCGGAAGGCTGGGCCCGGTGGTGGCCCACATCCTCTTCCCGTTCGTGCTCGCGGGCCTGTTCGAGGTCGGCCGTCGGCGCGCCAGCACCCCGGTCACCTGCGGCACCGTGCTGGTCACGGCGGTCGTTGGGTCGTTCGCACCCGCGCTGCTCGTCATGACCTCGGTGATCGCGCTCGCGATCGTGGTGCTGGGGCCGGGCTGGGCCCGGCTGCGCGGCCTGGTCGTCGCCGTGCTGCCGTGGGTGGTGCTCGGCTGGTGGACCCGCGACCTGTTCACCGACTGGCGCGCGGTGCTCGCCGGGCCGGGCGGACTCGACACGGTGCACGCCATACCCGCCTGGCAGCTGTTGCTGCTGCACCCGGGCGGACCGGGCTCCTACACCGTCTGGGCGAGCATCCCGGTGCTGCTCGTCGGCGTGCTGGGACTGGTCCGGTCCGGCTTCGGCAAGGCCTCCACGGGTCTCGCCCTCGTCGGCCTGCTGGGCCTGGCCGCCGGCCTCGCGGCCGGACACCTGCACCTCGTGCAGTGGTCCGACGGTCCGCGCACCCCCTGGGCCGGCCTCGGCCTCGACGTCTTCGCCGCCGCCCTCCTCGGCGCCGGCCTGCTCGGGCTGCGCGGTCTGCTGGCCGAACGTCCCGCCCGGGCCCCGCGGCTGCCCCACCGGCTTGCCGTCGGCGCGACGGCGGGCGCGTGCGTCGTCTTCGCCGGTGTCGCCGGACTGGTCGCCTGGCAGGCGCAGCCGACGCCGTCCCTGCGCCCCACGCCGGCCGGGCCATCGAGCGTGGTGTCGGGTCAACTCACCGGCCCGAACGCGGTGCGCCTGCTGCGGCTGACGGTCGCCGACTCCGGCACGATCACCTACCGGTTGACCGGCCGGGAGACCGGCCCGCCCGCCACCGGGTTGCACCCACCGGTCCCCAGCGGCGGTGACCGCACGGCCGAGGCTGCCGCCGCGCTGTTGCAGCCGGACCGGGCCGGCACGGCGGCGGCGGAGTTGCGCGCCTTGGGCGTCGGTTTCGTCATCGTCGACGGGATCGGCAGTCGCGCGGCTGTCACCGACGATCTGCAGAGCGTGGCCGACCTGACCCAGATCTCCCGCGCCGCGCGCGCCGCCGTATGGCGCGTGAACCCCGCCACGAGCGACAACGGCTCCGACGTCGTCGCCAGCAGCCGGGTGTGGCTGGAGTACCACGGCCAACCGGTCGACGCCGTGCCGTCGACCGTGGCGCATGCCCGGTCGCACACCCGGATCGCCGCAGGCCCGACGGGCCGCTCGCTGGTGATCGCCGAGGGACTGGGCTGGCGCCAGCACGGCACCGTCATGGTGGACGGACATCGCGTCCAGCCGGTGGTGGCGAACGGCCGGCTCACCTACCCGATGCCTGCCGACGGCGGCCGGCTGATCATCGACCCGGGTGTCCAGCACCCCCGGGTGGTGCTCGGACAGGCCGCGCTCGCGGCGTTGCTGATCTTCCTGGCGATACCGTTCGGCAACCGGCGGTCCCGGCGGACCGCCGCCAGCACCTCGCGGAGGGCGTCGTGAAGCTCTTCGGCCCGGCCCGCGCCACCCTCGCCGTCGTCGCCGGCGCCGGGCTGGTCTGGGGAGCGACCCAGGTCGGTGAAACCGCCGACGCGACGCGCCCCGCCGACGTGCACCGGCTGGCCGGCGACACCACCTCCAGCACGCTGGACGACGTGTCGCTGTCGTGTCCCGGCGCGCCGACCGCCGGCACCGTGCAGGCCGCCTCGCTGCCGGCGGTCTGGCTGTCCGGTCACCGCAGCGGCGGCTCGGTGCGCCTGGTCGCGCACGGCACGACACCGCTGACCCTGCACCGCGGCGGCGTGGCCGGCTCCGAGCTGCCGGCAGGCAGCGCCGGCACGGTGCTCGGCAAGGGCGCTCTGGCCACCGGCCTGGTCGCCACCCAGACCCACCTGGACGACAGCAGCACAGCCCGCGGGCTCAACGTCAGCGCCTGCGGCTCACCGGTCCAGGACGGTTGGTACTTCGGCGGCGGCGACGCACCAGGGCGGGTCGCGCGGCTGACCCTGGTCAACACCGGGGCCAGCGCCACCACGGTCGACGCCACGGTGGTCGGCTCCCGGGGCATCGATGCCGGCGCCTCCGTCAAGGGCACCGTCCTCGCACCGGGCGAGCGCAAGGTGCTGCTGCTGGGTGACCTCGGGCCGTCCTTATCGGCTCCGGCGATCCACCTGACCGCCACCGGTGGTGGCGTGTCGGCGTCCCTGTCCGACGCGTGGATGGACGGGGAGACGCCGGTCGGCGAGGACACCACCACCACTGCCGTCACGCCCGCCGACAAACTGCTGATCAGCGGAGTCTCCGCGACCAGCGCCGCCCCTGAGGTCCGGGTGGTGGTGCCCGGCAAGGAGGAGGCGATCGTGCGGGTCCGGGCGGTGGACGCCACCGGCGCGGTGAAGGCCGACACGGTGCAGACCGTGGCCGCCGGGACAGCCGCCGCGACGACGCTCACCGGGCTCGAGCCGGGCCGCTACGACGTGCAGGTCACCGCAGACGTGCCCGTGGCGGCCTCGGTGATGAGCCGCACCGCCTCCTCCGGCCCGACCGATCTGACCTGGTCCCCGGCGCTACCGACGACCGAGACACCGGCCGGCATCGCGCTGCCGGCACGGATCCCCGGCGGGACCGCCGAGCTGATGCTCTGCGCACCGGCCGCCACCACCGCGGACGTGGTGACGGTCACCGGGACGGGCACGCATACCCAGACGGTCACCGTTCCGGCAGATCGGCCGGTGGTCGCCGATGTCGGCGGCGCGGCCGCTGTCTGGGGGCGGCCGCAGCACGGCGGCAGGGTGCAGGCGTCCGTGACCATCGGCGGCCGTCGCGGCGACGCCGACTTCCTGGCGACCGTGCCGTTGCAGGCCACCCCGCTCCGCCAGTCGACCAGCCGGCTGGTGCCGGCCCGCGGCTGAGTCACCGCACCTTCCCGCCGTCAGGCTCGGCGCTCGGCCAGCCACTGTGCGTAGGTCGCCCCGCCGCGGATTGCCTGCGGCCCCGGCAGGTTGGATCCTTCGGCGAAGCGGCGCATGGTGCCGCCGACGGCGGGAAGTCGCAGCAACCGGGGCGCCCTGCGCCCCGCCACGTGCGCGGTCAGTACGGCCAGCTCGCGAGCGGACAGCAGCTCCGGCCCGGCATACTCCATCGGCGGTGTCGGCGCCGGCGCCTCGTCGAGCGCGAGATCGACCAATTGTGTTGCCAACCAACGGGCGTCGACCGGTGCGAAACGCAGGCCACGCATGCCGACGCCGAAACCGGCGAACTGGCTGGCCACTAATCGGTGGACCAGCTCGTGGATCTGCGTCGCACGCACGATCACGTGCGGACGCCCGGATGCGGTGACCGCAGTCTCCGCGGCCGCCTTGGCGCGATAGTAGGGCAGCGGGTTGTCCCAGCAGCCGATGATCGACAGGTGGACCAGCCGTGCGGTGGGGTTGTGCTCGGCGAGGGCGGCACACAACCGGGCGGTGCCGTCGACGTCGACCTGCTCGCTCTGCGCGGCATTGCTCGCGCAGTGGATGACGGCGTGCACGCCGTCGACGGCCGCGGCGAGCCCGGACCCGGTCGCCAGGTCACCCTCGATCTCGTGCGCGCCGGTGGTGGCGCGGCCCGGCACCCGGGTCAGCACCGTCGCCGGCACCCCGGACCGGAGCAGCTCCCGGACCGCCTGCGTGCCGATGGTGCCGGTGCCGCCGGTGACCAGCACCGGGCGGCGGGTGACACCCGGCAGGCCCGGGATCAACGGGGGTGGGTCGGTGGCCCGTGCCATCAGTCCTCCAGATCGTCGGGATGTATGCCGAGGATGTGCGCGACCTGTTCGGCCAGGACGTCCCACACCAGGTCGGTCAGGTCCGCGTCCTCGGTCGCGCGCGACTCGATCGGGCGTCGGTAGAGCACCACCCGGGCCGACCGGCCACGCTGCTCGGGGTAGGCGCGGCCGAGAGCCAGGTCGGACTCCCAGGGCGGCGGGTCGGTCGAGGGCACGTCCTCGACGGCGAACTCGATGCCGGCCAGGCTGCGCTGCAGCCGCCGCTCCAGGCTCTCGACGCCGTCGAGCACGAGTTCGTCGAACTGCGCCGACCGGCTGCGCATCGCCGGCACCGGCGGCCACGCCAGCGGCCCCCGGAACCCTCGGCCGTGTCGGTCACTCATACGCCCGACTCTAGTCAGCACAACGGGATTCACCCAGCACGCGGCGTGCCGGACCGGCGGCAGCGCTGCGGTGTCCTAGAGTCGAGCATCGTGACTGGTCCGAGAGTGAAGCGCCTGTGTTCCCGCACCGCCTGCAAGGGTGCCGCCGTCGCCACCCTCACCTATGTGCACGCCGACCAGACGGTCGTGCTCGGTCCGCTGGCGACCTACGCGGAGCCGCACACCTACGACCTGTGCGCCGACCACACGACCCGGATGACCGCCCCGCGCGGGTGGGACGTCGTGCGGCTGGCGATCGACCTGACCGAGCCGGAGCCGACACCGGACGACCTGCTCGCACTGGCGGACGCCGTGCGTGCCGCTGCGGCACCGCCGCCGGTGCGGGAACAGCCGCCGGCGGCCGGCGGACGGCCGGTGCTGACCGTCCTGCCCGGCATGCAGTCGCCCCGGTAGGCTCCCGACCTGTGACCTCGCCCCGACTCGCCGACTTCTGCAAGGCGTATGACGTCCGCGGCCTCGTGCCCGATCAGCTGAACTCCGATGTGGCGACCGCGATCGGGGCGGCCTTCGCCCAGGTCGTCGCGATCCCGGACGGCGCCCCTGCGATCGTGGTGGGCCACGACATGCGGCCCAGCTCGCCCGAGCTGGCCGGGTCCTTCGCTCGTGGCGCAGCATCGGCCGGTCTCGACGTGGTCCAGGTCGGCCTGTGTTCCACCGATGGCCTCTACTACGCCAGCGGGGCGCTGGACCTGCCCGGCGCGATGTTCACCGCGAGCCACAACCCCGCGCAGTACAACGGCATCAAGCTGTGTCGCTCCGGGGCGCGCCCGGTCAGCCGCGAGACCGGGCTGGCCGAGATCACCGAACTCGCCCAGCGCCGTCTGGACGAGCCGGCCGCTGCGAACGGCGGGGCGGCGGGGGGCACGGTCACCGGACGTGATCTGCTCGGCGACTACGCAGCCTTCCTGCGCCGCTTGGTCGATCTGTCGCAGGTCCGTCCCTTGACGGTGGTCGTCGACGCGGGCAACGGCATGGGCGGCCACACCGTTCCCGCCGTGCTCGGCACCGGCGCCGGTCTGCCGGAGCTGCCGCTGCAGGTGGTGCCTCTCTACTTCGAGCTGGACGGCACCTTCCCCCATCACGAGGCCAACCCGCTGGAGCCGGAGAACCTGCGAGACCTGCAACGAGCTGTCGTGGAGCACGGCGCCGACATCGGGCTCGCCTTCGACGGGGACGCCGACCGCTGCTTCGTCGTGGACGAACGCGGCGAGCCGGTCAGCCCGTCCGCGGTGACGGCGTTGGTCGCGACGCGCGAGATCGCCAAGGCAGGCGCCGGCGTGCCGGTGGTGCACAACCTGATCTCGTCACGCGCGGTCGCGGAGATCATCGCCGAGCAGGGCGGGGTCCCGGTGCGGACCCGCGTCGGGCACTCCTTCATCAAGGCCGAGATGGCCTCGCACCAGGCGATTTTCGGTGGTGAGCACTCTGCGCACTACTATTTCCGGGACTTCTGGTACGCCGACACCGGGATGCTCGCCGCACTGCACGTGCTGGCCGCGCTCGGGGAGCAGGACCGGCCGCTGTCGGAGCTGGCGGCGTCATACAGCCGGTATGCCGCCTCGGGCGAGATCAACTCCCGGGTGAGCGACGGTGCCGCCGCGACCGAGCGGGTGCGCGACTGGGCCCAACGGCTGGGCGAGGTCGAGCAGGACACGCTCGACGGTCTGACGATCACCCACCGCGGCGAGCCCATGTGGTGGCTCAATGTCCGCGCCAGCAACACCGAGCCGTTGCTGCGGCTCAATGTCGAAGCGGCCGACCGTGCGACGATGGAACGCGTGCGCGACGGCGCCCTGCAGCAGATCCGTGAGGAGAACCCATGAGCAGCACGACCATCGAACCCTGGTTGCGGGAGATCCTGCGGTGCCCGGTCGGTCTGCACGAGCTGATCGACGCCACAGGCCCGGACGGTGCTGCGGAGCTGCAGTGTGCGGCCGACTGCGGTGGGCCCGGTCAGCGGCGTGGCTATCGCATCGACGGCGGTGTGCCGGTGCTGCTGGCCGACGAGTCCCGCGTGTTCACCGTCTGACGCGCCGACACGGAAGCTGATGCCCTACCTGGACGAGTCCGGTCTCGACGATCCCGACGAGTTGGCTCGCCGGGACACCCGGGAGACGCTGCGCGCGCTGGCGACCGCCGGCGCCCAGGTCCGCGAGGCGGTGACGCTCTCCACCGAGGGTGGCATCGATCGGGTCGCCTACGGGGAGCGGCCCCGCTCGGTCGTGGTGGCGGCACTCGGCGGCAGCGCTGTCGTCGCGGACGTGCTGGAGATGCTCGCGGAACCATCCTCGCCGGTGCCGGTCACGGTGCGGCGCAACCTGCCCCTGCCGGGCTGGGTCGGCCCGCTGGACCTGGTCATCGCCGTGTCGCTGTCCGGACGTGCGGACGGACCGGTCGCGGTCGCCCGCGAGGCGGCGCGCCGAGGCGCCGCCCTGTTGACCGTCGGTGCCGAGGACTCGCCGCTGTCGGAGATCAGCCATCGTGCGCGCGGCGTGCACATCGGCGTCGGACGCGGGCGCGCGTCGTCGCGGACCTCGCTCTGGTCGCTGCTGACCCCGGTGCTGATGGCCGGTGAGGGGCTGGGCCTGATCGACGTGCCGCAGCACGTCCTCGGCGAGGTGGCGGCTCGGTTGGACGAGCAGGCGGACGCGTGCCGTCCGTCGTCGGAGTCGTTCGTCAATCCGGCCAAGCTGGTGGCCGTGCAACTGGCCGAGACGGTTCCGGTCGTGCTGGGCGACGGTGCGCTCGCCGGCGTGGCGGCACGCCGCTCGGCGGCCATGCTGGCGCAGACCGCGCGTATCCCCGCGACGTGGGGTGAGCTGCCGGACGCGGCGTCGCAGGTCGTTGCCTGTTTCGACGGGCCCTACACCGCCGGCGGCGGAGCAGGAGCCAACACCGGCCGGCAGGCCGACATCTTCGCCGACCCGTTCCTCGACGCGCCGGCGCAGCCGAAGCTCGGCCTGATGATGCTGAGAGATGCGCCGGTCCGGCCGCCGACTGCGGAGAGCGACGCGGCCGAGGCCCTCACCGATGCGGTGCTCGGCACCGCTCGGGCGGCGGGTGCCAAGGTCATCGAGTCCACCGCAGCCGCCGGACATCCGGTGGTCCGGTTGGCCGAACTGATGGCGCTGACCGACTTCGCGGCGACCTACCTCGCGCTCGGGCTCGGCGTCGACCCGGCCGTCTCACCGCACGTGGCCGACCTGCGGGACCGCACCTCCGGTCAGTAGCTGGTGCCGCTGCGCGCCGGGCTGCGTCGCAGTAGCACCAGATCGGCCGCGGCCACGGCGAGCAGCACGATCGCCGTGATCACGAAGACCGGACGAAGCCCGAGGTGCGCGCCGACATACCCGCCCATCAACGGCCCGGTCACCTGCCCGGCGTACTGTGCGGACACCGACACCCCGAGGACCCGCCCGACGACCGCGTCCGGCACCCGGTGCCGGATCGCCGCGGTGAGGGCGGGCATCAGCCCGCCGAGCGCCATACCCATCAGCAGACGCAGGATCGCCAGGACGGCGACGTTCGGGGCGGCCGCCTGAGCGAGCAACGCCACTCCGGCGACGCCCAGACAGCCGGTGACGACGCCGAGATGGCCGATCCGGTCGCCGAGCCGGCCCAACCGGGGTGCCGAGGCGATGCTGCCCGCGGCGCCGAGCGCCATGATGACGCCTGCCGCGAAGGACGCATGGTCGGTGCCGGACAGTTGGCCGACGAAGAGCGTGATGATCGGTTCGACCGACATGGTTGCGAAGAGCAACAGGCTCGAGGTGAGCAGCAGCACCAACACCGTGCCGCGATGCGGCAGCTCGGACCACACCAGCCGGTGCTGCGGCTGGCGCGCCGAGGCGGTCGCCCGCTCCTCGTGCAGCAAGGTCGTGGTCGCCAGGAAGGCCAGGAAGATGAGGGCGCCGGCCAGCAGGAAGGTCGTGCGCACACCGATGAGAGCCGGGGCGAAGCCGCCGATCAGCGGTCCGGCGATGTTTCCCGCCATGACGCCGCCGGAGAGCACGCCCAGTGCCCAGGCGCTGCGGTCCTTCGGGGTCTGGGCCGCGACCAGGATCGTCGACCCGGAGGAGTAACCCCCGAGCAGGCCGGTGAGCAGTCGCAGTCCGACGAGCTGCCAGACGTTCTGTGCCAGACCGATGCAGGACATCACGACCGCCATGCCCAGGCTCGCGCGGATCAACATCGACTTGCGGCCGTAGCGGTCACCGAGCGCACCCCACAGCGGCGCGGTGAACGCGGCCGCGAAGAAGGTCGCGCTGTAGGCGATGCCGGACCAGCGCAGCACTGCGGCGCGTTCGTGCACGCCCAGTTGCTCGACGAAGATCGGCAGGTAGGGGATGAGCATCGTCATCGCGACGATGGTGGTGAACGAACCGCCCACGCAGACAACGAGATTGCGTCGCCAGTGGGTGCTCTCGGCCATTCCGCCAGCCTGCCCCTGTCTGTCCGAACTGTGAACGCGCTTCTCGCATTGTGAGCACGCGTCGGTCCGGGGCGCCCGAGGGGCGCCGCGGGGGAGGCGCGTGTCGAGAGCACGCCCGACATACCCTTTCCTGGTGACACATTTCGACCTGGCCATCATCGGCACCGGCTCCGGCAACTCCCTCGTGACGCCCGACTTCGACGACAAGCGTGTCGCTGTCATCGAAGAGGGCCTCTTCGGCGGCACCTGCCTCAATGTCGGTTGCATCCCCACCAAGATGTTCGTGTATGCCGCCGAGGTGGCCGACGCCGTCCGCGGATCCGCGACGTACGGCGTGGACGCGACACTGGACGGAGTGCGCTGGCGCGACATCCGGGACCGTGTCTTCGGCCGGATCGACCCCATCGAGGCCGGCGGCCGCGCCTACCGCGAGAACGGCGCGAACACCACCGCCTACGAGGGGCACGCGGAGTTCGTGGGCCCGCGCGAACTGCGGGTGCAGGTCCGGGACCGGGTCGAGACCGTCACCGCCGACCAGATCGTGATCGCCACGGGCGCGCATTCCTTTGTGCCCGAGGTGGTTTCGCAGGCGGGCGTGCCGTTCCACACCAGTGACACGATCATGCGCATCGACGAGCTGCCGGCGTCGATGGTGATCCTCGGCGGTGGCTTCATTGCCGCGGAGTTCGCGCACGTCTTCAGCGCGCTGGGCGTCCAGGTGCACATCGTCAACCGCGGACCGCAGCTGCTGCGCAAGGAGGACGAGGAGATCAGCAAGGCCTTCACCGCGCTGGCGGTCCGGCAGTGGGACGTGCATCTGGGTGCGCAGGTGGTCGGGGTCAAGGAGGCGGAGGGCGAGGTCGTGCTCGAGCTGGACTCCGGCGAGCTGATCAGTGGTGGGCTCCTCCTCGTCGCCACCGGGCGCCGCCCGAACGTCGAACGCCTCGGGCTGGAAAGGGCTGGTGTTGCGACGCATTCGGACGGCCGGGTGCGGGTCGACGAGTTCGGCCGCACCAGTGCCGAGGGGGTGTGGTCGCTCGGTGACGTGAGTTCGGCATACCAGCTGAAGCACGTCGCCAATCACGAGGCGCGGGTCGTCGCGCACAACCTGGTGCACCCGCAGGATCTGCAGGCGTTCGACCACCGGTTCGTGCCCTCGGCCGTGTTCACGCACCCGCAGCTGGCGTCGGTCGGTATGACCGAGGCCGCGGCGCGGGCCGCCGGCATCGACGTGACCGTCAAGGTGCAGCAGTACGGCGACACGGCATACGGCTGGGCGATGGAGGACACCACCAGCATCTTCAAGGTGATCGCCGACCGCCGGACCCAGCTGATCGTGGGCGCCCACGTGATGGGCCCGATGTCGAGCTCACTGATCCAGCCGATCATCCAGGCGATGAGTTTCGGTCAGCCGGCCCCGGATGTCGCCCGCGGACAATACTGGATCCACCCGGCCCTCGCGGAGGTCGTCGAGAACGCGCTGCTGGGACTCGAGTTCGACTGACGCCGACCGGCTGCTGAGCGTCTGCTGCATAGACTCTGCGCATGGCAGGTGGACTGGTAGCGCTGCTCGACGACGTCGCGGCCCTCGCGAAACTCGCTGCGGCGTCACTGGACGACGTGGGTGCGGCCACCGGCAAGGCGAGTGCGAAGGCGGTCGGTGTGGTCGTCGACGACACCGCCGTGACGCCGCGGTATGTCGAGGGGCTCTCGGCACAGCGGGAGCTGCCGATCATCAAGAAGATCGCCGTCGGCTCACTGCGCAACAAGCTGTTGCTCATCCTGCCTATTGCGTTGATCCTCAGTCAGTTCGCCGAGGGGGCGCTCACACCGATCCTGATGCTGGGCGGCACGTACCTGTCGTTCGAAGGTGCCGAGAAGATCTGGGAGGCGTTGTCCGGACACCATCAGGCGGCCGACGACGGACCCAAGGACGAGCGCAAGGTTGTCGCCGGCGCGATCCGGACCGACCTGATCCTGTCCGCCGAGATCATGGTCATCGCTCTCAACGAGGTCGACCACGAGCCGTTCGTCGCGCGGACGATCATCTTGATCGTCGTCGCTCTGGTCATCACGGCCCTCGTGTACGGCGTCGTGGCGCTGATCGTGAAGATGGACGACATCGGGCTGGCGCTCGCCGACGGTGCGACCGGTGCCCGCGAACGCATCGGTCGCGGTCTGGTGACCGGGATGCCGAAGGTCATGGCGGTGCTCTCCACGGTCGGCATCGCGGCCATGCTGTGGGTGGGCGGCCACATCCTGCTGGGCGGCTTCGACGAGCTCGGCTGGCATGCGCCATACAGCCTGGTGCACCACCTGGAGAACGCCGTCCACGACGCCACCGGTGCGCTGGGTTCGACGTTCGGATGGGTTGTGAACACCTTCTTTTCGGCCGTGCTGGGAGCGGTGGTCGGCGCGATCGTGGTCGCGGTGCTGCACGTGCTGCCGCGGAGAACGGCCGCACACGGCTGACCGGTTCAGGCAACCGAGCGCACCGCGAGCGTCACCCACTCGGTGACCGGCTCCGGTAAACGGTCGGTCGGGAACCAGCCGACTCTGTCGATCTCGCCGTCCTGCGGGCTGGTGGGTTCGGGGCGTCCGTCGGGGAACGACGCCGCATAGAGGAGCCGCACGCTGTGCCACAACGCGCCGAAGGCGTCGACCGTGGAGGAGTGCACCCCCAGCGGCCGGCCGATCGTCGGTGTGAGACCGGTCTCCTCGCGGCATTCGCGGACAGCGGCGTCCGCCGGGTCCTCGCCGAAGTCGACGCCACCACCGGGCAATGTCCACTTCCCTTGTGCTGGGCCGGGCGACAGCTGGTGCGTTAGCAGGATGTAGCCGTCGCGGACACACACGGCGTAGGCGCCGACCCGGACTGCTCGCGCGTCGTTCGCGGGTCGAGTGCCGGAGGATTGCTCCGCGAATTCGGTGACGTAGTCGACCTGTTCGGCCGTTTCGATGGCGCGCGCGTCATACCGGGTGCGGACGAGATCGATCGCCGTATCGGCCGGCAGGCCGTCGAGCACCGCGAGACAGGCGAGTGCCGTTCCCGTGCGGCCCAATCCGCCCAGGCACGCGATCTCGACCCGCTCGCGTGCCGCTCGTTGCCACGCCGCGGCCAGCGCCCGGCGTGCAGCCATCGGATCGATCGGCAGCCCGAAATCCGTCCACTCGACCCACGTGTGCTCCCACGGTGGCAGGGGCGTGAGCGGGTCGGCGAGCAGATAGAGGCCGAAGTCGGGGTCCGCCGCCGGCGAAGGATCCGTCCGCAGGCCACGTCCGCGCACCATCCGGCCGGACGGCAGCGTCAGGATCCCCAGGTCGCTCGCCTGCCACGTGTGCATCCATCCACCGTACGCCGCGGGTCGAGTGCCGGGGGAGCGCAGCGGGGGAGGTGTATCGAGACCGCGGGCCGAGCTGGCGGGTCGAGTGCCGGGGGAGCGCAGCGGAGGAGGTGTATCGAGACCCTGGATCCCCGCTCGTTCGCCTTGGCGCGCTCACCTGATCCTTCGACGTAGTTAGCGACGGTGTCCACCCGTGGTCCGGCCTCCCACGCCTTTGACTTCGCGTGGCGTGGCGTCAACCCGAGACGCCCTGTCCTGTGGAGGACCGGAGGGATGTGGATAACACCTAACCGCCAAAACCATTGTGTGCCAGCGGTATTCGTGGCATAATCGAACACATGAACCCATCGGACCTGGTAGGCGCGGCGGACGGCACCCAGGTGCTCGACGCGGCCGCGGTCCGCGCGTTCCACGACCGCCTCGATGACCCGGTCACCACTACCGACCCGGTGGGAGAAGCGCGCGCGCTGGCCGAGTTGCAACACGCGATCAGCGCCCGCCTGGCCCGACTCACCGTCCGGGCACACCAAGTGCAGTCAGCAGCTGACGAAGCGCGCGGGATCACGCGGCAAGCCACCAAACGGTTGGTCGGGTCCCAGGTCGGGTTCGCCCGTCGGTGCTCCCCGCACCGTGGCGGCCAGTTCGTCAACCTCGCGCACGCGTTGACCCAGGACATGCCGCACACGCTGGCCGCGCTCGCCGCCGGGGTCATCAGTGAGTACGACGTGCACCGGGTGGTGCGGGAAACCTCCGGCCTCACCCACGCCGAGCGGACCACGGTCGACCACGGCATCCGCGAGGACCTGGGCACCGTGTCCGGTGACCGGCTGGCGCACCTGGCGAAAGCACAGGCCTGCCAGGTGGCACCCGAGGCGATCGCGGGCCGTCGCCAGGCCGCCGAGACCGATCGGCGGGTCCACCTGCGGCCGGCGGCGGACAACATGTGCCGCCTGTCGGCCTTCCTGCCGGTCAAGGACGGACTGGCCTGCATGGCCGCACTCAACGCTGCCGCCGACACCAAGACCGCGAACGCCAAGCAGGAGGCAGAGGATCACGGCAGGGATGATGGCAGGGATCGTCGGCCACGGGGCCAGGTGATGGCCGACGCTCTGGTCGAACGTGTCACCGGACGCGCCCGCCACCACGACGTGCTCGGGGTGACCGTGGACCTACTCATGCCCATCGACACCCTGCTGGGTGAAACACCCGCCCACGTGCCCGGCTACGGCCCCGTCCCCGCCGACCTCGTCCGCGAATGGGTCACCACCGGCGACCCCACCGGCCCCACCCTCCGGCGCCTGTTCACCCACCCCGGCACCGGCGACATCATCGGCATGGACTCCCACGCCCGCCGCTACCCCGGCCTGCTGTCCCGGCTGATCATCTTCCGCGACCACACCTGCCGCACCCCCTGGTGCACCGCACCCATCCGACACATCGAC
>NZ_JBQCGS010000103.1:0-27965 GCF_051955415.1 Flexivirga sp. | reverse complement strand
CGCGGAGTGCGATCTGGATCACGACACCGACTACGACCCCGCAGCGGGTGAACCCGGTGAGGGTGCGACGCATCCGGACAATGTGCACGTGATGCATCGCGGGCACCACAATGCGAAGACGGGCCGGTTCTGGCGAAGTCGGCAGCACGGTGACGGGTCGATCAGTTGGCGGACGCTGACCCGACGTCTGCGGACGACGCCTTTCGACCATCATCGTCCCGGTGACCAGGCGGCACCGGTGGTGAGCGGGGCCGAGCAACAGGTCGGGATCCGGTTGGCGTTGTGCCGCGAACATGACGTCGTCCCCAACGTGTTCACCGACCTGGCCGATGTACGGCTGATCCATGACACCAGCCCGCCGCCGGATCCGCAGACGGATCCGCAGACGGATCCGCAGACACGCCCCAAGCCGCCCGGACGGGTGCACCTCTTCCGCCACCGCGGCGAGGTCCGCATCGAATTCCCCGAGCCACCCCCACCATTCTGACGCGTCGGTGACCGGATGTGACGCCGTGCTGAGCTACGTCGCCGCCAGCCATGGATGACCGGGCAGCGTGCGCTGCAGCATGTCGCGCAACCCAGTCGCGCCGGCCGGCGTCGAGCAGTGGCCAGGTCACCTCGACGTCGCGTTGATCGGCACAGAACTCGTCATCACCCGGCCGCCAGTGATCAACCACGTCGGCCTCACTCTTCGCCGATCGCCTCACGCCATTCGGCGTCCTCGACCGCCGACGCCTCGGTGGCCTCGCTGGCCAGTTGCTGCGGATCGAGATCCGGGTCTCCGGGTTGGTCGTCATCGGTGCGCGCACCCGGATTCGCTTGGTGGGTGAACCTTTCCAGCTCGGCCAGCACCGTGGAGTGCTGGTCGGCGCACAACATCACCAGGTCACCGGGATTGGCCAGGTGCACCGCGTGCCGGGTCGCCTCGAGTTCGTCGAGCACAGTGAGCACCTGACGGCAGCGCGCTCCCTCGGTCATCGCCTCGCGCACACCTTCCTCGACGAGTGCAGCGGCTTCTCCAACGGGGCGGCGGCGCAGGTTGTCGTCCTCGCGCACGACCAGCACGTCGAAGTAGCGGGCGGCGACCCGACCCAGCTCGCGGATGTCCTCGTCGCGGCGATCGCCTGCGGCACCGACCATCCCGATGCGGGAGATCCGGTGATCGGCAGCTCCCTGTCGCTGATCCACGTAGCCCTGCACGAATTCGCCGAGCCGCTGCATGCCGGGCGGGTTGTGGCAGTAGTCGACGAACACCTCGGCGTGGTTGACCTCGACCCGGTTCAACCGGCCAGGGGACAAGTAGTACGTCGTGGTGAAGGTGCGCAGGCCTTGCCGTATGTCGTGCAGCGGCGCACCCGCGGCGAAGGCGGCCCCTGCCGCGGCCAGTGCGTTGGCGACGTTCATCCGGGCGGTCCCGCCGAAGGTGGCAGGCAACAGGTGGGTCCAGGCAAGCGGCATGGAGCGACGCCCCTGCTTCAGGACGATCATCTCGCCCCGGTCCGACGGTTCCAGCACCACGGCACGGGCACCGCGCCGGCACTTCTCGTCGATGAAATCGCGTACCCGGCTGCCCGGCGGCTCCATGGAGAACCACACGATCGTCCCCGAGCATCGGCGGCGCATGGCACGCACCAGCGGGTCGTCGGCGTTCAGCACGGCATACCCGTCCCGCGGAACCGCTTCGACGACAACGGACTTCACCCGAGCCAGCTGTTCCAGCGTGTCGATGCCGTGCATACCCAGGTGGTCCGGTTGCACGTTGGTCACGATGGCGATGTCGTTGCGGTCGTAACCCAGGCCCTCGCGCAGAATGCCGCCGCGAGCGACCTCCAGCACGGCGAAGTCGACTCGCGGGTTCTGCAGCACCATCCGGGCCGATCGCGGGCCCGAGGCGTCCGCCTTGATGACCAGTCGTTCGTCGATCACGATGCCGTCGGTCGACGTCATACCGACCTTGCGGCCGAGGCCCTTCATGATGTGCGCGAGCATGCGCGACGTGGTGGTCTTGCCGTTGGTGCCGGTCACTGCGACGACGGGCACCCGCGACGGGGCACCGGGCGGGAAGAGCAGATCGACGACCGGCTTGGCGATGAACTGTGGCTCGCCGACCGTCGGGTGCGTGTGCATGCGGAACCCCGGCGCCGCGTTGACCTCGCAGATCGCGCCGCCCGTCTCGCGCACCGGGGCCGTGATGTCCGGACAGATGAAGTCGATGCCGGCGACGTCCAATCCGATGAGTTGCGCTGCCTCTTCGGCGATCTCGACGTTGTCCGGGTGCGCGTCGAAGGTGCGATCGATCGAGATGCCACCGGTGGACATGTTGCCGGTGAGCGCCAGCTTGACCATCTCGTCCTGCGGCGGGACGTCGCTCATCGCATAGCCCTGCTCGCGCACCAGCTCGACCGCGGCGTCGTCGACGACGATCCTGGTGAGCACCTTCTCGTGTCCGACGCCGCGCCGCGGATCGGCGTTGGTGAAGTCGACGAGTTCCTCGATGGTGTGCTCACCGTCGCCGACCACATGTGCCGGCACGCGTTCGGCGATCGCGGCCATCCGGCCACCGATGATCAGGCATCGGTAGTCCTTGCCGGTGATGAACGACTCCACCTGCACCACGCCGCGCCGGCTCTGCGCCGCTGCCAGCGGGAATGCGTCACGCACCGCCTGCGCCGATTCCAGACCGAGGATCACCCCGCGGCCGTGGTTGCCGTCCAGCGGCTTGATCACGACGGGGAAGCCGATCTGGTCGGCCGCCTCGGCGGCTCCTTCCGCGGTGCGGACGGTGACCGCCTTCGGCACCGGCAGACCGGCCGAACCCAGCAGCGTCGCCGTGAGGTTCTTGTCGCCGGCGATGTCGACTGCCAGGGCCGACGTGCGCGACGTCATGGTCGCCCGAATCCGCTGTGCGTGCACACCCTGGCCCAGTTGCACGAGCGAGTACTGGTTGAGCCGGTGCCACGGTATGTCGCGGCTGACGGCCTCCTCGATGATCGCCGAGGTGGACGGCCCGAACGCCATCCGGGCCGCTGCCCGCAGAAAGCGGTCGAGCTCTCGGTGGAAGTCGAAATCGGGTGTCGGCACAATGATCTCGTTGACGATGCGGATCGCGAGTTCACCGGCTGCGGTGCCGACCCGCTCGTCGAAGTAACCGAAGATAACGTTGTAGACGCCCGGTCGGCCGTTCGCACCCCGTGTCTTGCCACGGCGCATGTCGTGCCCGGCTTCCTGCTGCAGTTGCAGGGCGACATGCTCGGCGACGTGGCCGAGCCAGGTGCCCTCGCGCAGCCGCTCGACGAATCCTCCGCGATGGCCACGCGAGCAGGTGTGGTCCTCCAGCCCGGGTAACCACTCCAGGAGACGGTCGCTGAAGCCGGGGAGCTTGTCGGTGGGGAAGTCTTCGAGCTCACCCAGGTCGACCAGCAGATGGACCGCTTGCTCGTAGGCCCAGATGTTCGGGCCGCGATAGACGCGCGTGCGAAGGACCGTCAGTTGTCCGCTGGTCGGGAACTGCTCCATGGTTGCTGCTCCTGTCGGGGTGATCGTCGAGTACCTCCGGAACGCCGGCGAGTTGCTATCGGCGCAGGGCGGCAGCCGCCGTCGCGGTGTCGTGCCGGTCCCGGCTGGTGGAGACCGACAGATCGGCATACTTCTCGGAAAACTCCGTCAGTGTTGCAGTTTCGAGGTCGAAGATCGCGCCGTAGGGCAGCGTGTGGACGATCGCACCGGTGACCAGCAGCGGAGCGTCCCGCTCGGCTTGATGCGCGTCGTTGACGGCCGATCGGGCGTCGACGACGAAGACCGCACCCGACCCCACGACGGACAACTCGGTGCCGTCGGTGATCTCGGCAGCGGTGTCCTCATCGATGCCCATCCCCAGCAGGTTGGGCGAGGACGCGACCAGGGAGAGCAACCGGCCGTAGCGGGCGCGCTGGTCGAAGTGCTGGTCGACGATCACGCCGGGAAGCAGACCCAGCCCGGCGGTCAGCTGACTGGACCGCTGACGGGGGGTGACCCCCTCGTCGCCCATGGAGATCATGAACTGACTCATGATCGAGGCCCCGGCGGACGTGCCGGCGATGACGGCGCCGCGCTCGTAAGCGCGCAGGATCGCCGCGCCGAGCGGGGTGCCGACGATCAGCTGACTCAGTTTGAGCTGGTTGCCACCGGACAGGAACACTCCGGTGGCCTCGTCGACCAGTTGCTGCAGGCCGGCGTCGCTGCTGTGCGCCCGGTCCGACGGGTCCACCGCGTCGATCTGTGGCGCGCCCAGCCGGGAGAACACCGTCGAGTAGACGTCCACGACCTCGTCCGGGACCGACGATGCGGTCGGGATGATGACGATGCGCGACTTGCGGCCGCCGGCCAGTCGGACGAACCTGCGCAGGATGGTGACACGGCCGACCTTGTCCTCGGCGCCGCCGATGATCAGCAGGGATCGGGTGGCCGGATCAGGCGCAGGATCAGACATGGGGCGATTCTAGGGAAGGGCCCACTCGGTCGGCCTCCTCGACGTCGTCGCGCGAGATGCCCAGCATGAACAGCACCGTGTCGAGATACGGCACGGTGAGGTTGGTGTCGGCCTGCTCGCGCACCACCGGCTTGGCGTTGAAGGCGATGCCGAGCCCCGCACTCGCCAGCATGTCGAGGTCGTTGGCGCCGTCGCCGACGGCGACGGTGCGGGAGAGCGGCAGGCCCTCGGCCTCGGCGAACCGATGCAGGGCGCGGGCCTTCTCCGCACGGTCCACCACGGCGCCAGCCACTCGGCCGGTGAGCTTGCCGTCGACGACTTCCAGCGTGTTCGCGTGCGCGCGGTCGATGCCGAGTTCGGTGGCCAGCGGCTGCACGATCTCGAGGAATCCGCCGGAGACGACGGCAACCGAGAATCCCAGCCGGCGGACCGTGCGCACCAGCGTGCGGGCGCCGGGAGTCAACCGGACCGCTCGTCGTACGTCCTCGAAGACCGACACGTCCAGGCCGGCGAGGCAGCGCACCCGCTCGTGCAGACTCTGCACGAAGTCCAGCTCGCCGCGCATCGCACGCTCGGTCACCGCTGCCACTTCGGGCTCCCGACCGGCGTGCGCGGCCAGTAGTTCGATGACCTCGTCTTGGATGAGGGTGCTGTCGACGTCCATCACCAGCAACCGGCGACCGCGCCGGGCCAGCCCGCCGGGGGAGACCGCGATGTCGACACCGTGCTCGGCGGCCAACAGTGCCAGCGTCCGTCGCAGACTCGGCACATCGGCACCCGACAGGTCGAGTTCCAGGGTGGTGACCGGATCGCGGGAGAGCCGGCGGATGCGGTCGATGTTGGCTCCCTGGTCGCCGATCGCCGCGGTGACGGCGGCCAGGCCCGACGCCTGCAACGGCGCACCGAGCACCGTGACCGAGACACGTCCGGTGCGACGAGCGGGATTGTCGCCGAGACCCGGCTCGATCGTCGCGGTCAGCCCGAACTCCTGCGCCACCAGGCCGATCGCCGCGGTCAGTGCGTCGCTGTCCCCGGCCGGTTGCAGCAGCGCAGTCAGCAGCAGACGTCCACGCACCACCGCCTGCTCGAGGTCCAGCACGACGGCGCCCGCGTCGGCCGCGGCGCACAGCAGACGCGCCGAAACGGCTGGGCGGTCGTGGCCGGTGAGGGTGACCAGGAGTGTGTTCATGGGTGGAATCGATGATGGCACAGGGGCGTTCACGGCTGTATGACGGTGCCCTTACCGACGACGGTGATGCCGGACTCGGTCACCGTGAACCCGCGGGCGCGGTCCTCCTCGTGGTCCAGCCCGATGCTGGCCCCGTCGGGCACGTGCACGTCCTTGTCGATGATCGCCCGGCGGATCCGGCAATGCCGGCCGACGTCGACGTTGTCCATCAGGATCGCGTCGTCGACCTGGGCGAAGGAGTGCACCCGCACGTTGGTGGACAGGACCGAGTTGCCGATCACTGAACCGCTCACGATGCATCCGGAGGAGATCATCGATCCGGTCGCCATACCGCTGCGGTCGGATCCGCCGTGCACGAATTTGGCCGGCGGATAACCGGTGTCGCTGGTCAGGATCGGCCACGCGTAGTTGTAGAGGTTGAAGATCGGGTGGATCGAGACCAGGTCCATGTGCGAGTCGTAGAACGAGTCGATGGTTCCGACGTCTCGCCAGTAGCCCGTATCGCGTTCGGTGGAGCCCGGGATCTCGTTGTCCCGGAAGTCGTAGGCGTGCGCCTCGCCCCGGTCGACGAACGCCGGAATGATGTTGCCGCCCATGTCGTGCTTGCTGCCGGCATCCGCAGCGTCCGCGGTGACGGCTTCCACCAGCGCATCGGTGTCGAAGACGTAGTTGCCCATCGATGCCAGGACCTCGTGCGGGGCATCGGCGAGTCCCACCGGGTCCGAGGGCTTCTCCCGGAATGCAGCGATCTTCTGGCCCGGGCCACCGGCGAGCTCGATCACCCCGAACTGGTCGGCGAGCTCGATCGGTTGCCGGATGGCGGCCACGCTCGCCCGCGCCTTCGATTCGATGTGCCGATCGACCATCTGCTCGAAGTCCATCCGATAGACGTGGTCGGCACCCACCACGACGACGATGTCCGGCTTCTCGTCGTGAATCAGGTTGAGACTCTGGTAGATCGCGTCCGCCGACCCCGAGAACCACTGCTTGCCCCGACGCTGCTGGGCCGGCACCGGAGCCACGTAGTTGCCGAGCATCGTCGACATGCGCCAAGCCTTGGCGATGTGCCGGTCGAGACTGTGTGACTTGTACTGGGTCAGCACGACCATCTTCAGGAAGCCGCTGTTGGCCAGATTGGACAGGGCGAAGTCGATCAGCCGGTAGATGCCGCCGAACGGCACGGCCGGTTTGGCCCGGTCCGCGGTGAGCGGCATGAGTCGCTTGCCCTCGCCGCCGGCCAGGACGATCGCCAGCACGGATGGTCCACCTCGTCGCACCATGGACCTAACCTACGGTGCCCGCAGCCGCTAGCGTCAGGTGTTGTGAGAGTGGATCTGCTGACCAAGGAATATCCGCCGAACATCTACGGCGGTGCCGGGGTGCACGTCGCCGAGCTGGTGCGGGCGTTGCGCGCGCTGGGTGACACGGTGCAGGTGCGTGCGTTCGGCAGCCCGCTGGCCGAGACGGACACCACCGGTTACCCGAACCTGCCCGAGCTCGCCGACGCGAACGCCGCCCTGCAGACGATGGGTGTCGACCTGCGCATCGCGGACGACTGTGCCGGCGCCGACGTGGTCCATTCACACACCTGGTACGCCAATTTCGCCGGGCACGTCGCCTCGCTGCTGCACGGCGTCCCGCACGTGGTCACCGCGCACAGTCTGGAGCCGATGCGGCCGTGGAAGGCGGAGCAGCTCGGCGGCGGGTACCGCCTGTCGTCATACCTGGAGCGCACGGCGTATGACGCGGCGGCCGCGGTGATCGCGGTCAGCCACGGGATGCGCGCGGACGTGCTGGCCGCTTATCCGGGTCTGGACCCGGACAAGGTGCACGTCGTGCACAACGGCATCGACTCCACCCGCTGGCACCGTGACACCAGTGCGCAGGCGACCGCGACGGTGCAGCGGCACGGCGTGGACCCGCGACGGCCGAGTGTGATGTTCGTCGGCCGGATCACCCGGCAGAAGGGCTTGCCCTATCTGCTGCGTGCAGCTGCCGAGCTGCCGTCCGAGGTCCAGCTCGTGCTGTGTGCGGGGGCACCGGATACGCCGCAGATCCTGCGGGAGGTGGAGGAGTCGGTCGCGCGGTTGCGGCAGTCACGTGACGGAGTCGTGTGGATCGCGGACATGCTGCCACGCGCTGAGGTGGTCGCACTACTCTCTGCCGCAACGGTTTTCGTGTGTCCGTCGGTCTACGAACCGCTCGGGATCGTCAACCTGGAGGCGATGGCGTGTGGCTGCGCGGTCGTGGGCACGGCGACCGGCGGCATCCCGGAGGTGGTCGCCGACGGCGAGACCGGCTGGCTGGTGCCGATCGATCAGCTCGACGACGGCACCGGGACACCGACGGATCCGGACGTCTTCGTCGCGGACCTGGCGCGCACGCTGACCGCCGCGGTGAGTGACCCCGCCGAGGCGCGCCGGCGCGGTGCGGCCGGCCGGGAGCGCGCGGTCCGCGAATTCGGCTGGGAGACCATCGCGCGGCGCACCCGGGAGGTCTACGACTCGCTGGTCTGAGGGCGCATGCCAGCCAGGTGCAGCGCGGCGGCGGTGGTGGCCTGTGCCATGGCGCGATCGGTCGCGGCTTGCAGGTCCAGCAGTGCCCGTTGTCGCCCCACGTCGGCGCTGAGGTCGATGGCGTGCGAGTGACCGAGCGCGAAATCGATTGCCGCGCCGACGATCCCGGCCGTCTGCAGGATTCGGATGGCCCGCCCCGGCAACCCGGACGGCAATCCCCACCGGCGCAGCGTGGCGACCTCGTCGGCCTGCGCACGCAACGAGGACCCGGCGAACGGCCGGATGTCCAGCGACTCCAGATCCGACGTCGCCTCGGCGAGCCTGCCGCGCAGTTCGCGTTCGATCTGCGACTCGTGCAGTTCCTCCAGCCGGTGTGCCGGCGTCGGCGCGCAGTCGTATGCCGTGAGCCGGACCGCCATGCCCTCGTCGCCCTCCGGCCCGAAGATCTCCACGGACGGCACGAGCGCACCGCCGAGCGCGGGCACGTAGACGCATTCACCGGATTCGGTTGCCGCGGCGGTGAGTTCCGGGTTGCCTCGCGGCATCCCGGAGATGTCACCGGCGCGGGGGAGTGCACAGGCCAGGACGCGTTCCCCGAAATCCTGCCACGTCGCAAGGTGCTGGAGGTCGCCGGTGACGTGGTCGGCATCCGGCAGCGCGCGCCGGACGGCCTCCTCCAGATCGAGGTGGCCGGCCCAGGCGGCGGTCACCCACAGGCTGAGACGCACGGCGGCTGGCAGATCTGACATGGCGGCACCAGCGTAGAACGCGAGCCGCGGATCATCCGCTGACCGGTGCCCGATGGGCAGTGGCCACACCGTAAGGTGCGTGACATGAGCGACGTGCTGGCACTGGCCGACGTGAGCGTGATCCGCGGTGACAAGCGCCTGCTGGACGCTGTCAGTTGGGAGGTCGAGGAAGGCGAACGCTGGGTCGTCCTCGGGCCCAACGGTGCCGGGAAGACGACGCTGTTGCAGGTCGCCGCAGGCCGGATGCACCCGTCCTCCGGGGTCGCCGGTGTGCTGTCGGAGGTGCTCGGTGCGGTGGATGTGTTCGAGTTGCGTCCGCGGATCGGCTTGGCGTCCGCCACGATCGCCGAGCGCATCCCGGGCGGCGAGCGTGTCGGTGACGTGGTGGTGACGGCGGCATACGGCATGGTCGGCCGCTGGCGCGAGGTGTATGACGACCTGGATCACGCTCGGGCCCGGGAACTGCTCGACGCGCTCGGTGCCGGGCATTTGGTGGAGCGGCGCTACGGGACGCTGAGCGAGGGCGAACGCAAGCGGGTGCAGATCGCGCGGGCCTTGATGACCGACCCGGAGTTGATGCTGCTGGACGAACCGGCCGCCGGCCTCGACCTCGGCGGCAGGGAGGACCTGGTCAGCAGGCTGGGGGAGATCGCTCTCGACATCGAGGCTCCCGCCCTGGTGCTGGTCACCCATCACGTCGAGGAGATCCCGGTCGGCTTCACCGACGTGCTGTTGCTGCGGGACGGCCAGGTGGTCGCCGCCGGGCCGATCGAGGCGACGCTGACCGCCGAGAACCTCAGTGCCACCTTCGGACTCGACCTGACCCTCGAGCGGGTCGGTGACCGGTGGGCTGCCCGTGCGGTGCAACCACCCCGTGGACGGCACGCCGCAGGCTGAGCCCGTCTCCCGTAGGTTGTCCGCACCATGTCGCTGACCCAGATCCTGCTGATCACCCTTGCCGGCGTCGCCGCCGGCACGATCAACACGGTCGTCGGGTCCGGCACGCTGGTGACATTCCCGACGCTGCTGGCGTTCGGCTACCCCGCGGTGCCGGCCAACATCTCCAACTCGGTCGGCTTGGTCGCCGGCGGCGTCTCGGGGTCGTGGGGGTACCGCCGTGAAGTGGCCGGCGCCGGGCCACGGCTGCGGCAACTGACGCCGATGTCCTTCCTGGGCGCGGCGGTCGGGGCACTCCTGCTGATCTGGTTGCCGCCCGCGGCCTTCAAGGCGATCGTGCCGACGCTCATCCTGATCGGTATCGTGCTGGTGATCGTCGGCCCCTGGTTGCAGCGCCGGGCGGCCGCGCGCCGGCCCGACGAGATGGCACCGGTGACCGCGCCGATGTCTGCGCCGGTTTCGAGGGCGCGTCAGTTCGCCCTGACCGGTGGGGTGTTCGTCTGCGGCGTGTACGGCGGCTACTTCGGCGCCGCCCAGGGTGTGCTGCTGATGGGTCTGCTGAGCGCCGTGCTGCCCGACTCCCTGCAGCGGCTCAACGGCATCAAGAACATCCTCAGCACGGTCGTCAACGCGGTGGCCGCACTGACCTTCATCGTCGTGTCGTTCCACAACGTGCGCTGGTCGGTGGCACTGCTCATCGCGATCGGCTCGGTCATCGGCGGCGTCATCGGTGCCAAGGTCGGTCGCAAGCTGCCGCCATGGCTGCTGCGTGCCTTCATCGTCGTGGTCGGCGTCATCGCGATCGTCACGCTGATCTGAGGTCGCTCCGCGCCACCGTCATCGCGCCGGAGCGCGCGTCCTAGGCTCATCTGCCGTGCCTGTCATCGAGATCACCGACCCCGCCGACGAACGCGTGCGCGACTATTTCCGGCTGACCGACGTGGCGCTGCGGCGCCGACTGGAGCCGGAGAACGGGCTCTACCTCGCCGAGAGCGAGAAGGTCATCCGGCGCGCCCTCGGTGCCGGGCACCGGCCACGGTCCTTCCTGATGGGCCGCCGCTGGCTGACCGATCTGGCCGACCTGGTCGAGCAGGCGGACCGAGAGGGCGTGCCGGTGTATGTCGGTGCCGACGACGTCGTCGAGGCGATGACCGGGTTCCACCTGCACCGGGGTGCCCTCGCGTCGATGCACCGGCCGGTCCTGCCGGCATACGCCGACCTGCTGCGCGGGGCCCGACGTGCCCTGGTGCTGGAGGACATCGTCGACCACACCAACGTGGGCGCCATCTTCCGGTCCGCGGCCGCCCTCGGAGTCGATGCCGTGCTGGTCACGCCGCGGTGCGCCGACCCGCTCTACCGGCGCAGCGTGCGCGTGTCGATGGGCACCGTCTTCCAGGTGCCGTGGACCCGGATCGCACCGTGGCCGGCTGCGATCGACGACCTGCGTTCCCAGGGCTTCACGGTCGCCTCACTGGCGTTGCACGACGACGCCGTGTCGCTGGACCAACTCGCCGCAGATCCGCCACAGCGGCTGGCGATGGTGCTGGGCACGGAGGGCGACGGGCTGGGCGCCCGAACCGTAGAAGCCGGCGACCTGGTCGTGCGGATCCCGATGGCCGGCGGTGTCGACTCGCTCAACGTGGCGGCAGCCTCCGCAGTCGTCCTGTGGGCGACACGCCCTGTGGTCCAGGCATCCCCACGAGGGCGCACCGGGCAGTAGTTTCGAGGTGTCAACGGCATCGGTAGTCCGTCGAAAGGCGTGTCATGGACAGCAAGACCTGGTGGATCATCATCGCCATCATCGTGGTGATCGTCATTCTGGTGCTCATCGCGATGTGGCAGGGCAAGCGACGCACCGCCGCCCGGCGGGAAGAGGCGCAGGAGCTGCGCGGCAGGGCGAAGGGCAACGAGGAGACGGTCGCCGAGTCGCGCCACCGCGCCCAGACGGCTGCCGAAGAGGCGCAGCGGGCCCGCGCCGAAGCGGAAGCCAAGGCGCGCGAGGCGCATCAGCTGCAGGCGGAGGCCGAACACGAGCAGAAGACGGCCGAGGCCGTCGAACGCGACCACGCCGAGACGTTGCGCAAGGCTGATCGGCTCGACCCGGACACGCCCACCGACCGGCACGGCAATCGCATCGAGGGCACCGGCTCCGGTGACCGCGACGGGGAGAGCCGCATCGACCCGGACACCGGCAGGCCGGTCGAGGAGGCGGCCCGCGAGCGCGACGTGCGCGCTGACCGCCCACGCACCGGCGGCGCGCATGCAGCAGCCGAGGACGCCGAAGACCATGGTGACGACGACGAGCGTCCCGCGGCGGAGGACGGCGGCACTGACAACGACGCCGGTGCGCCGGGCGTCGGGCGGCACTCCTCGGAGGGCGGCTGGGACCGCTTCAAGGACATCGGCGACACACCCGAGGACCGCCCGGAACGCTGACCGGCGAAGCTATGTCGCTTGATAGGTCGCGGTGATGACACCGCGTGCGAGCAGGCTGCCGGCGGTGGTGAACATCGCCACGGCCGGGCTGGCCGAGTCGTCCAGGCCGAGGTCGTCCCCGACCGCGTGCACCGCGAACATGTAGCGGTGCGGGCGGTCGCCGACCGGTGGCGCGGCGCCGTCATACGCCTGGTCGCCGAAGTCGTTGCGCACGTGGAAGGCACCCGACGGCAGGTTGCGCCCGTCTCCGGCGCCCAGGTCGAGTGAGGTGACATCGGCGGGTATGCCGACCAACAACCAGTGCCAGAAGCCGGACGGCGTGGGCGCATCCGGGTCGAAACAGGTGACGACGTATCCCGTGGTGCCCTCCGGCGCGCCGGACCAGGACAGTTGCGGCGAGGTGTTGCCACCGCTGAATCCCCAGTCGTTGTAGACCTGTTGGTCGGGCAGAGGGTCTCCGTCGGCGAACGTCTCACTCGTCACCGTCAGCGCCGCGGTCCGCGGCAGCAGCGTGTAGGGGTCAGGGGCTTGCGGGCGTTCCAGATCCATGCCCCCCAACGTACTCGGCTCAGCGCAGGTGACCAGCCGCCTGCGCGATGAGCGTGTATGACGCCCGGCGCTCCGCCGGATCGTGCACGTTGGTGGTGATCATCAACTCGTCGGCGCCGCAGGAACGCGCTCGGTCGGTGATGCCGGCCAGCACCTCCTCGCCGGTGCCGGCGGTGACGAACCGGCCCAGCCCGTCGACCAGATGCTGCTCCATGGCGGTCCATTCGTGGGCGGCAGCCTCCTCCGGTGTCGGCAGCGGACCGGGCCGGTTCTGCCGCAGCCGGACGGTCGACAACGCCGCGGCACGCTCGAGTTCGTGTGCGCGATGGGGGGTTTCGGCGGCGATCGCCGACACGGCGAGCATGCTGTGCGGCTCGGTGAGGCTGTCGGGTCGACCGTTGGGCTGGAAGGCAGTGCGATAGGCGTCAAAGGCATCCCGGGGGTCGACGCTGCCGAAATGCCCGGCGAAGGCGAAGTTGGTCCCGAGCAGACCGGCGGCCTGGGCGCCATACAGGCTGGAGCCGAGGATCCACACCGGTGGCAGCGGCACGTCCGTGGGCTGCGCACTGATCGGCGCGAACGGGTGATCGTCGGGGAAACCCTCGACATACGCGCGCAGTTCGGCATACTGCTGCGGGAAGTCGTCGGCGGCCAGGGCCTCCTTGCTGCGGCGCAGTGCGAACGCGGTGAGCTGGTCGGTGCCCGGCGCCCGCCCCAGGCCCAGATCGATGCGGCCAGGGTGCAGTGCCTCCAGCACCCGGAACGTCTCGGCCACCTGCAACGGCGCGTGGTTGGGCAGCATGATCCCTCCGGCGCCGACCCTGATGCGCGAGGTGGCAGCCGCGACGGTGGCGATCATCACCACCGGTGAAGAACTGGCGACACTGGGCAGGTTGTGGTGTTCGGCGACCCAAGAGCGCTGGTAACCCAGCGATTCGGTGTGTTGCGCGAGCGCGATGGTCTCCTGCAGCGCATCGGATGCGGTGCGGCCGGCGGCGATGGGGGACAGGTCGAGCACGGAGAGCGGTATGGCGGCATCAGTCACCCCACGTCCAACACCGATCGCCGGGTCCGGCATTCCACGGAGCGGACAGCGTGCTTACCGCTCGGTAGGGTTCGACCATGGAACCCGTCTACTCCGGCGTCATCGCCTTCGCCCGCAGCGTCTTCGCCGTCCAGGGGCTGAAGTTCGAACGCACCGGAGCCGAGCACATCCCCCGCACCGGCGGGGCCGTGATCGCGATGAATCACATCGGCTACTTCGACTTCTCCTATGCGGGCTATCCCGCGCTGGACGTCGGCCGGAAGGTGCGCTTCCTGGCCAAGAAGGACGTTTTCGACCATCCCGTCTCCGGGCCGCTGATGCGCGGCATGCGGCACATACCGGTCGACCGCGCCGCCGGTGCGGACGCTTACCGCGCGGCCGTGGACGCATTGCGGCACGGCGAACTGATCGGTGTCTTCCCGGAGACGACCATCTCCCGGTCGTTCGAGCTGCGCTCCTTCAAGTCCGGTGCGGTGCGTATGGCGCAGGAGGCGGGCGTGCCGGTGATCCCGATGGTGCTGTGGGGCTCCCAGCGGGTGTGGACCAAGGGTCTGCCCCGGCAGATGTGGCGTCCGAAGGTGCCGGTGCGGATCGACATCGGCGCGCCGATCCCGATCGCAGCCGACGCGGACCCGGACACCGAGACGGCGGCGCTGCGCGCCCGGATGGAGACGAGGCTGCACGCTGTGCAGGACGGCTACGAACCGCTCACCGGTGACGACCTGAAGTACCTACCGGCCCGGCTCGGCGGCACCGCGCCGACGCTCGAGGAGGCCAATGCCATGGACGTCCAGGAGGCGGAGGCCAAGGCCGCGCGTCGCGCTGCACGAGGTTGAGCGCCACGGGGTTGTCGGTGCGGGATCACAGACTGTCACCATGACTTCCGTGGTTCCTGTGCCGTCGAGGACGATCGACTCCGTCGCCGAGGACGTCCTCGGCGTCCTCGCCGGGCCCGGCGCGCGGCTACGCGAAGGACAGCACGAGGCGCTGCAGGCGCTGACCGTGCCGGGCGCGCGCGTGCTGGTGGTGCAGGCGACGGGCTGGGGCAAGTCCGCGGTCTACTGGATCGCCACCTCGTGGCTGCGCGCACAGGGCCGCGGACCGACCCTGGTGATCTCCCCGCTGCTGTCGTTGATGCGCGACCAGGTGGCGGCGGCGGAGCGTGCCGGCCTGCGGGCCGCGACCCTCAACAGCTCCAATGTCGGTCAGTGGCAACGGATCGAGCAGGCGTTGCAGGACGGCGAGGTCGACGTGCTGCTGGTCTCTCCCGAGCGGCTGGCCAACCCCACGTTCGGTGCGCGGGTGATGCGCTCCCTGACCGGGGCGCTTGGCCTGGTCGTGGTCGACGAGGCGCACTCGGTGTCCGACTGGGGTCACGACTTCCGGCCGGACTACCGCCGCGTCACCGATGTGTTGCGTCGGCTCAATCCGGACACGCCGGTGCTGGCGACCACCGCGACGGCCAACGCCCGGGTGGTCGACGACATCGCGGCCCAGTTCGGCGACGACACCGTGGTGTTGCGTGGGCCGCTGGCCCGTGCCAGCCTGCAGCTGGCCGTGCTGCCGCAACTGGACCCACTGCAGCGTTTCGCCTGGGTGGTGGACCACCTGGCCGAGCTGCCCGGCTCCGGCATCGTCTACACCCTGACGGTCGCGGATGCGGAGCGGCTCACCGAAGCCGTCCGGCACCGCTACGGCGCCGACGCGCCCGTGGCGGCATACACCGGGCAGCTCGATGGGGACACGCGTGAATCGCTGGAGGAGGACCTGCGGGCCAACCGGGTCAAGGCGCTGGTCGCCACCTCCGCGCTCGGCATGGGGTATGACAAACCGGACCTGGGTTTCGTCATACACGTCGGCGCGCCGCCGTCGCCGGTCTCCTACTACCAGCAGGTCGGCCGTGCGGGACGCGCGATCGACCACGCGTTGGTGGCGTTGCTGCCGTCGGCGGGCGACGACGGCGTATGGGACTACTTCGCGACCGCGACCATCCCGAAGGAGCCGCAGGTGCGCCGGCTGTTGGACGCTCTCGGCGGAGCCGAGCAGCCGATGTCGGTGCCGCAGCTGGAGGCGGAGAGCGGGCTGCGCCGCACCAAGGTCGACCTGCTGCTCAAGCAACTCGCCGTCGACGGCATCACCGAGCGCACCGCCGACGGGTGGAGCGCCACCGGCACCCCGTGGAGCTACGACCAGGAGCATTACGACGGGGTGCTGGCGGTGCGTCGTCGCGAGGCGGACATCATGCGCCGCTACATCCGCGGTGACCAGTGTCTGATGCAGCTGCTGCAGCAGTCGCTGGACGACCTGGAGGCCGAGCCGTGCGGCCGCTGCTCGGTGTGCCTGGGCCGGTTGCCGGAGCCGTTGCGGCCGGCGGCCGCGGCCGACACGGTCGCCGGGGTGCGCCAGTTGCTGCGATCGCAGCAGCAGGTGCTGGAGCCGCGCAAGATGTGGCCGGGCGGCGCATTCGGCCGACGTGGCCGGATCCCGGCCGGGGAGGCCGCCGAGGACGGGCGGGTGATCGTGCACGCCGACGCGACGGAGTGGGCGGACCTGCTCGCCGGCGCCCTGCGGGTCGATGCGCCGCCGCCGCCGGAGCTTCTGGAGGCGTGCGTGCGGACGCTCGCGCAGTGGGGATGGCTCGAGCGGCCCGAACTCATCGTCGCCCTGAACGCCGCGGGCCACCCGCAGCTGGTCGGTGGGGTGGCCGAGGCACTCGGCGCTGCCGGGCGGCTGCCCGTGCAACGGTGGACGACCGAGGGCACGCCACCGCAGGACGCCACGTCGGTCGACGAGGCCGCCTTCTGGCGCGACGCGGTCGAGCGCAGCGCCCTGCCCGACGTGGCGGGCCGATCGGTGCTGCTGGTGGTCGACGAGTCCTCGTCCGGCTGGGTCGTCACGGTCGCGGCGGCTGCTCTGCGCACGGCGGGTGCGCGCGCCATACTCCCGTTGCTGCTGCATCGCACCATCGGCTGACCGGCTCGGCTGCGTCTGTCAGGTTCGTCGCAGCGGACGTCGGGTAACTTCGTGGGCATGCGAGCACTCACGATCATTCCTGGACAATCCAGCAGCCTGGCGGTCGAGGACATGCCGGAGCCGGACGAGGCACTCGGAGACGTGCTGGTCGACGGCCTGGCCATCGGCGTGTGCGGCACCGACCACGAGCTCGCCGAAGGCGACTACGGCTGGGCTCCGGAGGGTTCGGAGCGGCTGATCATCGGACACGAGTCGCTGGGCCGCGTGCGCGAGGCGCCGGAGGGCGGCCGCTTCGCCGCCGGTGACCTGATCGTCGGCGTGGTGCGGATGCCCGACCCGGTGCCGTGCGGCGCTTGTGCGCACGGCGAGTGGGACATGTGCCGCAACGGCGAATACACCGAGCACGGCATCAAATCGCTGCACGGTTTCGCGGCGGAGCGGTGGCGGGTGCGCGCCGAGCACGCGGTCAAGCTGGATCCGGCGCTGGAGTCGGTCGGCATGCTGATGGAACCCACCACGGTCGTGGCCAAGGCCTGGGAAGAGGTCGACCGGATCGGGGCACGTGCCTGGTTCGAGCCGACATCGGTGCTCATCACCGGCGCCGGACCGATCGGCCTGCTGGCGGCGATGATCGGAGCCGCGCGCGGTCTGCAGGTGCACGTGCTGGACCGGGTCGAGGACGGCCCGAAGCCGCAACTGGTCAAGGACCTCGGCGGCAGCTACCACACCGACCCGGTCGACCAGGTGATCGACAAGATCGAGCCCGACATCATCATCGAGGGCACCGGCGCCACCCCGGTCATCAAGGCAGCGTTGGCCAATCCGAAGCCCTACGCGATCACCGTCCTCACCGGCATCTCCGACGAGGGCAAGGAGGAGACGGTCGACCTGGGCACCATCAACCGCACGGCGGTGTTGGGCAATGCGGCCATCGTCGGATCGGTCAACGCCAACCTGCGCCACTACGAGGCAGCGGCCGAGGCACTCGCCGCGGCGGATCACGCCTGGCTGGAACGCCTCGTGACTCGCCGTGTGCCGCTGGAGAAGTTCGCCGACGCGTTCGCGCCCCAGCCGCACGACGTGAAGATCGTGCTGACGATCTGAGCGTCGTCGGGAAGAATGTCGGGGTGCGTTCGACGGCCAGCATCATGCATCTGGACCTCGACGCATTCTTCGCCGCGGTCGAGCAGCGGGACAAGCCGTCGTTGCGGGGCAAGCCGGTGTGTGTCGGCGGCATCGGAGCCCGCGGTGTGGTGGCGACGGCGTCGTACGAAGCTCGGCGGTTCGGGGCGCGATCGGCCATGCCGACCGCGGAGGCACGGCGCCGCTGCCCATCCGGGACCGCGTTCCTCTATCCACGCGGCGACGCCTACCGGGCATCCAGCCGGATCGTGATGAGCCTGTTGCGTGAGGTGTCACCGGTCGTGGAGCAGGTCAGCGTGGACGAGGCGTATGTCGACCTGGCCGCCGCCGGTGGGATCGACCTCAGTCCGGACGGCGTGCGAGCGGTCGCACAGCGACTGATCGCCGAGATCGCCTCGGCGACCGGGGGTTTGACCGCGTCGGCCGGCATCGCCACCTCCAAGATGCTGGCCAAGATCGGCTCGGACCTGGACAAGCCGGCAGGCCTGGTGGTCGTGCCGCCCGGTCAGGAGCTGCAAGTGCTGGCACCGTTGTCGGTGCGGGTGGTCAGCGGCATCGGCCCGGCGACCGAGGCGCGGCTGCGATCGTTCGGCGTCGAGACGGTCGCGGACCTGCAACGGATGGAACGTGCGGACCTGGTAAGCATCTTCGGCGCCGCGCACGGCGGCAGCCTCTACCAGCTGGCACGGGCACAGGACGACCGCGAGGTCGTGGTCGAACGCGAGGCCAAGAGCGTTTCGGCCGAGGAGACCTTCGAGCACGACGTGGTCGACCGCGAGGTGCTCGACGCCCAACTCGTCAGTCTCGCTCGACGCACTGCGGCACGACTCGGCAAGTCGGCGGCCTTCGCCCGGACCGTCACGATCAAGGTCCGCCAGCACGACTTCGCGACGTCCACGCGCTCCGAGACGCTGCTGCACCCGACGGGGGACGCCGGCGTGATCCTGGATGTGGCCCGTCGGCTGCTCGCGGCCGTGGATGTCTCGAACGGCTTGCGGTTGTTGGGTGTCGGCGTCTCCGGGCTCAGCACCCACGCGCAGGAGCAACTGCGTTTCGACACGCCGCACGAGGAGGACGAGGCGGTGCGACCGGCGTGGGACGGGACGGCCGACACCGAGGGTCTCGACATCCCGGCCACTCCGGCCGGTGACGTCCGGCGGACCCCCGGGCCGGCGGCGTACAGCGGTGAGGGGCCGCCGGCATGGTGGCCCGGCCAGGACGTGGAGCATGCCGAGCACGGCGCCGGCTGGGTGTGGGGCAGCGGTCTCGGTCGGGTGACCGTGCGTTTCGAGGGACCGACGACGGCGCCCGGACGGGTGCGCACGTTCCGCTCGGACGACCCGCAGTTGCGCACAGCGGAGCCGCCTCAATGGTGAGCATGCCGACCCAGGAGCGCCTTCCGTGGGGCTACGGGTCTGCTCGCCGCCGCGCATGGCGGTCACCGAAGGCTGGCCGCCGAATGCCGAAATGGCCTGTCAACGCTTGAGCCGCAGGGGAGTCGAGGTGGTCGAAGCAGGTGTCGACGCGCCATTGCCGTGGCCGGACCTGAGGAGCGGAGCCCGGTCAGCCCGCGGAGGTCGCACGGCGTGAGCGGACGAGGCATTCCAGCTCGAGCCGCAGCACCGGTCTGCCGTGCTGATTGCGCAGGCAGCCCTCGACGACGACCAGGCACCGGCCCGGCTTGTCGGGCTCGACCGAGCGCACCGTCGCCGCGCAGGTGAGCACGTCACCGGCGCGCACCGGCCGGACGAACTCCACGCGCCGGAAAGCGCGTCCGGCGATGACGTCATACCGCTGGTAGACGGCGGAGACCACGAGCCGCTGGTAGATCGACATCGTGTGCAATCCGCTGGCGATCAGGCCACCGAAGTCGCTGTCCGACGCGCGCGCCGGATCGACGTGGAAGTATTGCGGGTCCCACTGCGTCGCGAACGCACACAACTCCTGCTCGGTCAGCTGGTAGCTGCCGCAGTCCAGCTCCTGCCCGACGGGCAGCTCCTCGGCCGGGAGGAGCGTGTTCGGGCCCGGACCGTCCGTGCCGGCCGTTGTCACGCTGTCCTCGGGCCGGCGTCGTCGACCGGTGAGGTATCCAGGAACCACCCGTGGACCATGCCGTCCGGACGCGCGCGCTCCAGGAAGTACTCCGTGCCGAAGCCCGCGGCGAAGACCGGCTCGGGCATCGCCATGAAGGTGCCGATGTCGGAGACCTGGCTCCGGTGCGCTCGCATGGCGGCCCGGATGCGGTCGAGGTAGTCCGTAACGTCCACTGCCCAGTGGAGTTCGGCCTCCGGCATACCCATCGGATTGCCGTCGTCCATCGGTCCGTCGGGGTCGAACGGGATCTCCATCCCGGCGTCGCGGGCCGCCTGCATCGATGCGCGCATGACGTCGCGGTTCATGGTCTCCTCGAGCACGCGCGGTGCCTTGACGGCGAGCTCGGCTGCGGCGTAGGTCACGGCGTGCACCTTGACGTGGTCCGGGTGGCCGTAACTGCCGTGCCAGTCGTAGCCGACGAGGATGTCGGCCTCCTCCTCGTCGAGGATGCCCGCGAGTCGGGCAGCTGCCTCGGTGACCGGTGCCTGGTGGAAGGAGCGCGGATCGGAGTTCTGCTCCCAGCCGGTCATGCCGGAGTCGTGGTAGCCCAGCCACGCAACGCGCGCCGTCCCGGTGACTCGTGCCGAGGCCTCCGCTTCGGCGCGTCGACGGTCCGCGAGGGATTCTGCAGGGCCGAGATCGTCCGGCACCTCACCGTGCTCGCCGCCGGTGGCGTAGACGACGACCACGCGATGACCCTCGTCCGATGCGCGCGACATCGAACCCGCGGTCTGGGAACTCTCGTCGTCAGGGTGGGCGTGGAAGAACACGATGGTCGACACTCAGTCAATCTTGGCACCAGACACCGACACCCGATACAACCGGGGGATGACCATCCCGATGAGCGATCCGCATCCCGTCACCGGCCAGCTCTTCGAGTCTCCGGTGACCCCGGGCAGCGGTTGGCCGGGGGACACCGCGACGGCCGAGACGCCTGTCGCCGGATCCGCGGCCGGCGTGCGAAGCCTCGCCAGCTCTGCCGGTTCGATCAGTGAGCTCAACACCGCGGTCTCCGTATGCCGGGCCTGCCCACGTCTGGTGGCGTGGCGGGAGACGGTTGCCACCACGGGCCGCCGCAGGTCGTTCGCGGACGAGCCCTACTGGGGCCGGCCCGCTCCGGCATTCGGGGACCCGGACGCAACCCGGCTGATAGTGGGCCTGGCGCCGGCGGCGAACGGCGCGAACCGGACCGGCCGGATGTTCACCGGGGACCGCTCCGGTGACTGGATCTTCGCCGCCTTGCACCGCGGCGGTTTCGCGACGCGGTCGACGTCGGTCGCAGCCGGTGACGGCCTCGAACTGCACGGTATCCGGATGACGGCACCGGTGCACTGCGCGCCGCCGGCGAACAAGCCCACCACCGAGGAAAAGGCGACCTGCCGGCCCTGGCTGGAGAAGGAACTCCAGCTCTCGCAGGAGAACCTTCGGGTCATCCTGGTGCTCGGCGGGATCGGTTGGGACTCCACGGTTTCCACGGCCCGCGCCATCGGGTGGCAGATCCCGCGGCCGAAGCCGAGATTCGGGCATGGTGCTCGCGCCACGCTGCTGAGCCCGTCCGGCCCGGTGGAGCTGGTCGGCTGCTATCACGTCAGTCAGCAGAACACCTTCACCGGCCGGCTCACCGAAGCCATGCTCGACGACGTCATCGCGACCGTGCGAGAGCTCGGCTGAGGGGGCAGGGGCTACGGCGCCACCAGTAGGCAGAACTCCGTGCCGTCCGGGTCGGCGAGCCCGACGGCTCCGTCACAGACGGGTCCGTCCCAGTCGGTGGCGCCGAGGGACTTCAGCGCCGCCGTTGCATCGGCAAGATCGGCGTCGTTCGCTACTGCCAGGTCGAGATGCACCCGGTTGTAACCCGTCTGCGGTGCCACGTCCCCGCCGCCCCAACTGATCTTGGTGCCGCCGCTCGGAGCCTGTATGGCGGTCTCCTCGTCCTGGTCCCAGACCAGCGGCCAGCCCAATGCCCGGCTCCAGAAGCGGCCGACCTCCTCGGTGCCGTCACATGCGAAGCAGCCGATAGTTCCGGTGCCGGCGAGGAAGTTGTTCCCGGCGGGGATCACACAGAACTCGTTGTCCTCGGCGTCCGCGAGCACCGTGTGGTCGGCGTCCGCTCCTTGGCCGATGTCGATATGGCGGGCGCCCGCCGAGAGTGCGCGCGCCACCGTCTCCGACTGGTCGGTCGGCGACTCGCTGGTCAGGTCGAAGTGCCCGCGATTCGGAGTCATCTTCGGCTCCGGTCGATGTACGAAACGGATGAGCGGCTGTCCCGGCGTCGTGACGGTCAGGGTCTGACGGCCCCTGTCGTCCGGCTTGACAGGCCGCCGCAGCACCGCTGACCAGAAGTCGGCCTGTCGTCCGGGGTCCTGCGCGCCGAAGGTGATCGCGAACAGCCGGGCGGGGTTTCGAGCAGGCATCGTCGTCTCCATGGTCGGGTGTGTGACGACGGTAGGAGCCGAGCACGTGGGCCGGCCAATGATTTTCCGCCGACCGCGCCCGGGAGGTGGACCTACCTACCGCCGACCGCGCCGGATGTGGCACGGTGCGATCGTGAACTTGCCACACGATGACATCGACCCCGACGGCCTGCTGGAGTACTCGGTCGTCTTCACCGACCGTTCGCTCAACCACATGTCGCAGCGATTCGTGCGCGTCATGCAGGACATCCTCGACGTGCTGCGCACGACATACAGCGCACACACCGTCGCGATCGTCCCCGGCGGCGGTTCCTACGGCATGGAGGCGATCGCCCGGCAGTTGGCGACCGGCAAGCGTGCCCTCGTGGTGCGCAACGGCGCCTTCTCCTACCGCTGGTCGCAGATCTTCGACGCCGGACACATCACCGATGAGACGACGGTCTGCGCCGCGCGACCGGTCACGGACGAGCACCAGGCGGCGTGGCAGCCCGCACCCGTGGACGAGGTGGTCGCGGCGATCCGCGACAAGCGTCCCGAGATCGTCTTCGCCCCGCATGTGGAGACGGCATCCGGGATCGTGCTGCCCGACGACTACGTGCGCGCCGTGTCGACGGCCGTCCACGAGGTCGGTGGCCTCTTCGTCCTCGACTGCGTCGCATCCGGCGCACTGTGGGTCGACATGGGCGACCTCGGGGTCGACGTGCTGTTGACGGCGCCGCAGAAGGGGTGGAGCGGCACGCCATGCGCCGGTTACGTGATGCTCAACGAAGCGGCGCGCGACGCCGTGGAGGCATCGACCTCCACCAGCTTCGCGATGGATCTGAAGAAGTGGCTCTGGATCACCGAGTCGTATGTCGAGGGCAAGACGCCCTACCACGCCACCATGCCGACCGACGGTCTCGCGCACAACGCCGAGCTGATGCTCCAGGCACGGGAGATCGGCCTGGCGAAGCTGCGCGCGGCGCAGCTGGACCTGGGCGGCAAGGTGCGCGCGGTGCTGGCCGAGGCGGGCTTCCGGTCGGTTGCCGCCGACGACTTCGCCTCTCCCAGTGTCGTGGTCGTGCACGCCGACGACCCGGAGCTGCAGAGCGGGGCGAAGTTCAAGGCGGTCGGCCTGCAGGTCGCGGCCGGCGTCCCGCTGCAGTGCGGCGAGCCGGAGGACTTCTCGACGTTCCGGCTCGGGCTCTTCGGTCTGGACAAGTTGTCCGACGTCGACGGCACCGTCGAGCGCTTCAAGGACGCGCTGGCTGCGCTCGACGGCTGAGTCGGCGTCCGCTCAGCCCTGCGGGACGATCAGGCCGGCGGTCTGGGTGCGTGCTCGCGCGAAGCGCTCGGCGACGTCCGCCCAGTTGGCGATGTTCCACCACGCCGTGACGTACTCGTCCTTGACGTTGCGGTACTGCAGGTAGAAGGCGTGCTCCCACATGTCGAGCATGAGTAGGGGAGTGAGGCCGACCGGCAAGTTGCCCTGGTGGTCGTAGAGCTGGCAGATCACCAGGCGCGCGCCCAGACTGTCCCAGGCCAGGATCGACCAGCCGGAGCCCTGGATGCCGAGTGCATTCGCGGTGAAGTGGGACCGGAACGCGTCGAACGAGCCGAAGAACTCGTCGATCGCCTGCCCGAGCTCGCCGTCCGGCTTGTCGCCGCCGTCCGGGCTCATGTTCGGCCAGAAGACCGAGTGGTTCACGTGCCCGGCCAGATTGAACGCGAAGTTCTTCTCCAGCAGATTAACCGGCCCGAAGTTCTCGGTCTCGCGGGCCTCGGCCATCTGCTCGATGGCCGTGTTGGCGCCCTTGACGTATGCCGCGTGGTGCTTGTCGTGGTGCAGCTCCATGATCGCGCCGGAGATGTGCGGCTCGAGGGCCGAATAGTCGTACGGAAGGTCCGGGAGGTCGTAGTCGGACACGTGGATCACCTTTCACGAGAACGAGTGTGGTCATATGCGACTGTGTCGCATATGACCACCGTATCCCGCGGTCACGACTCCTTCGGCACGCGGCCCATCAGGTAGAACTCCTTGTTGGGCATCAGCCCGCTCCAGTGCACGAGCCGGTTGCTCATCGAGAAGAACGCCGTGATGGCGCCGACGTCATACACGTCGTCCTCCGAAAGGCCCTGGGAACGCAGGAGATCCAGATCGGCGTCGACGATCTCGGAGGGCCGCGAGGCGAGCTTCACCGCGACCGAGATGATCGTGTGCTGCCGCTCGTCGAGATCTGCCTTGCGCCAGTCGGTCGCCAGCTGATCGGAGATGTAAGGGTTCTTGGAGCGAATACGGGCGATCGCCCCGTGCGCGACGACGCAGTAAAGACAGTCGTTCTCGGCGCTCGTCGCCACCACGATCATCTCGCGGTCCGCCTTGGACAGCCCCGGCGTCTCGCGATCCATCAGCGAGTCGTGGAAGTCGAAGAACGCCCGCATCTCGTCGGGGCGTTGTGCGATGCCGATGAACACGTTGGGGATGAAGCCGGACTTCTCGCTGACCGCGGCGATGCGGTCCTGCAGATCCTGCGGCAACTCGTCCACATCGACCACGGGGAAACGCCTCATAATCTCGGGGTCGATCCGGCCAGCCATGTCGTTCTCCTTTTGTTTCAACGGGTTTCGTCGATCCAGTCGTCGTAGAAGGCGGGCATCTCCGATGCCCGGCCGGTGAATTCCGGTGCACGCTTGTCGAGGAAGGCGGCGACACCCTCCTTGCCGTCGCCCACGCTGGTCCAGAACATCCCGAGCGAGTCGACCCGATGCGCGTCCGCGGGATGGTCGTATGATGCGTTGCGCCGCAGCATCTGCCGGGTCAGGGCAACGGCGACAGGGGAGCGGCCCCTGGTCCACCGATCGACCAGGTGACGCGCGGCGGGCAGCAGCTCATCCGGCTCGTATGACGCTGTGGCCAGGCCGTTCTCGACCGTCGCGGCCGCATCCAGGATGTCCGCGGACAGGGCGAGGTCCAGGGCACGCGGAAGACCGACGATGCGCGGCAGGAACCACGAGGACGCAGCCTCCGGCACGATCCCGAGGCGGCCGAACACCAGCCCGAAGCGCGCCGTGCTCGACATCAGCCGTGCGTCCATCGCCAGGGTCATCGTCGCCCCGATCCCGACGGCCGCGCCGTTGATGGCCGCGACGACCGGTTTGCGGCAGTCGTGGATCGCCAGGGTCGCCCGGCCGCCGGTGTCGCGGACGCGAGCCAGCTCGGGATCACCCAGATCGGTCAGGTCCGCGAGGGTGGGCCGCCGGTCCTCGTCGAGCCCGAACACGTTGCCAGGCGTCGACAGGTCCATTCCGGCACAGAACGCGCGCCCGGAGCCGGTGACGATCACCGCACGGACTGCGTCGTCGTCGTTGACCTCGCGAAAGGTGCGTTCCAGTTCGTCCGCCATCGTCACCGTGAAGGCGTTCAGCTGCTCCGGACGGTGCAGCGTGACCGTGAGGACTCCGTCGTCGACCGCGTGGTGCAGCGTCTCGAAACTCATCCGATGTCCTTCCGGTGCCGTGATCCGTCTTGCGGACCCTAACCGGGCGGACGCGGTCACTGGGCGACGTGTGGCAACATCCGAAGCATGGCTCGCATTGAGGACTACGCAATTCTGGGCGATCTGGAGACCGCGGCGCTGGTCAGCAACGAGGGTTCGGTGGACTGGCTCTGCCTGCCCCGTTTCGACTCGCCGGCCTGCTTCGCCGCGCTGCTGGACGATCCGAGCGCCGGGCGCTGGATCCTCGCACCGGTCGACGGCGGACCGTGCACACGCCGACGGTATGTCGACCAGACGCTCGTGCTGGAGACCGAGTGGGAGAGCGCCGAGGGCACCGTGCGGGTCATCGACTTCATGCCACCACGCGGCAAGGCGCCCGACATCGTGCGCATCGTGGAAGGCGTCAGCGGCACCGTGCAGATGCGCGGGGAGCTGACGCTGCGCTTCGACTACGGCAACATCCGGCCGTGGGCACACCATGAGGGCGACCAGATGCTCGCCGTCGCCGGCCCCGACGCCATACGGCTGCGCACGCCGGTGCCCACGCACGGCCACGAGTGGTCCACGGTCTCGGAGTTCACCGTGTCGGAAGGGGACCGGGTGCCGTTCGTCCTGACCTGGTCGCCGAGCCACGAGTCGCGCCCCGAACCGGTCGACGCCGAGCAGGCACTGCAGGGCACGCTGGACTTCTGGCGCGAGTGGTGTGGCCGCGGCCACGACCTGTCCGGTCCCTACCGTGATGCCGTCCAGCGCTCGCTGCTGACGTTGAAGGCGCTCACCTACCAGCCGACCGGCGGCATCGTGGCGGCGGCGACGACGTCGTTGCCGGAGCAGCTGGGCGGCCCGCGCAACTGGGACTACCGCTATTGCTGGTTGCGCGATGCGACATACACCCTGCAGGCGCTGATCGCGGGCGGCTACCTCGACGAGGCGAGCGCCTGGCGCGATTGGTTGCTGCGTGCGGTCGCCGGGGACCCGGCGGACCTGCAGATCATGTACGGCCTGGACGGCACCCGGCGGCTGCCGGAGAGCGAGCTGGGCTGGCTGCGCGGCTACGAGAACTCCTCACCGGTCCGCGTCGGCAACGCCGCGGCCGATCAGCTGCAGCTCGATGTGTGGGGCGAGACACTCGACGGTCTGGCCCTGGCCCGCGAGGCCGGCCTGGCCAGCACCGAGGACGCCTGGGACCTGCAGGTCGCGCTGATGGAGCACCTGGAGGGCATCTGGGACGACAAGGACAACGGTCTGTGGGAGGTGCGCGGTCCGCGGCGACACTTCACCCATTCGAAGGTGATGGCCTGGGTGGCAGCCGACCGGATGGCCAAGGCCGTGCGCCGTCACCCGACGCTGCACGGACCGGCCGATCGCTGGGAGACCCTGCGCGACACCATCCACGCCGACGTGCTGGCGCACGGCTTCGACGAGGACCGCAACACGTTCGTGCAGTCGTATGGCGCCCAGGCCCTGGACGCGAGCCTGCTGATCATTCCGCGCGTGGGCTTCCTGCCCGGGGACGACCCGCGCATGCTGGGCACGGTCGACGCGATCGAGCGCGAGCTGACCGAGGACGGCCTGGTGCTGCGCTACCAGAACGCCGAGTCCGACGACGGTCTGCCCGGCGGTGAGGGACTCTTCCTGGCCTGCTCGTTCTGGATGGTCGACGCGATGCACCTGGGTGGCCGGCAGGCCGACGCGGTCAAGCTCTTCGAGCGGCTACTGGACCTGCGCAACGACGTGGGCCTGCTCAGCGAGGAGTGGGACCCGAAACAGCAGCGACAGCTGGGCAACACGCCTCAGGCGTTCAGCCACTTCGCACTGGTCACCAGCGCGTTGCAGCTGCATGCCGGACGTGGCCACAACAGCCACGAACCCATCCGGCACCCCGGCGTGCCGACGGACTGAGCAACGTCGGGGGCCAAACCCCCCACGGGGAGTGCGGGCCGGGGGGGTTGGCGGGCCCGGCCGCGCGCGCGCAGACCGGCGGGGGGGTGCCCCAGCCGACGGCCGCGCGCACAG